>NZ_JBEZGQ010000151.1:0-12440 GCF_040650095.1 Actinoplanes sp. NPDC048791
GGCCCCCGAATTACACATGCGCGCCCATCTGCGGGGTCAATCCCCGCCCCCAAGCCCAAACCCGGCAGAAAAGCAGAAAGACGGACCCCCACAAAAACAGGGATCCGCCTTTCCGGGAAAACGAGAAGATCAGCCCGCAGCCATGGTCAGAGTCTTGATGGTGATCTCCTTCTTGGGATGCCCATCCCCCTGACCATTGGCGTTGTCACTACCAGCCTTGGCAACCGACTCGACGATGTCGAGCCCCTTGGTGATCGTGCCCAGGACCGTGTAGTCCGGCGGCAGGTCGGTGTCTTCGTACACGATGAAGTACTGGCTGCCCGTCGAGCTCGGCGCGGACGTCTTCGCCATCGCGATCGTGCCCTTCGGGTACGCCGGCTTCGCGTTCGTCGGGAGGTTCTCCTCCGCGTAGCGGAAGCTGGGCCCGCCGGAGCCGTCGCTCTCGCGCCAGCCCTTGCCGGTCGCCGTCGGGTCGCCGCACTGGAGCACCTTGATGCCCGCCGTCGTGAGGCGGTGGCACTTGGTGTTGTCCCAGAACTTCTTGCCGGCCAGGAACGTGAACGCCTCACCCGTGCAGGGCGCCTTGCTCAGGTCCACCGACGCCGTGATCGCGCCGAGGTTGGTGTCCATGGTCAGGGTGGACTTGCCGACGTTCGGGGCGTTCGACGGCGGGGTGCCGACGTCCTTGACCTTGCTGCCCGTGCTGCCGTCCTCCGGGATCCATGAGCAGGCCACGGTGCCGGGGGGTGGGGCGGCCGCGTCGGTCGACTTCTTGTCGTCGTCGTTGCCGAGCGCGGCGACGATCCACACCGCGGCGCCCGCGATCACGACGACCGCGAGGGCCGATCCGATGATGGCCTGCCGCTGCCGGCGCTTGCGCGCGGCAGTGGCCCGCTCGGCCATCTCCTTCTCCAGCCGGGCCCGCGCCGCCGCGCGCTGCCGGTCCTTGATCGACGACACGGTGTTCCTCCTGTATGCCTCGGTGCGGTGAGGGGATATGTTGCGACGATTCTGGTCCGGAAAGCTCAGGACTGGCTGGACGCCGAGGGGGCGGCCGAGGGGTCGGTGGCGGCGGGCTCTGCGCTGGGCTCGCCGACGGTGATGCTCTGTACGGTGATCTTGTCCTTCGGGGTGACCTTGTCGCCCGCGCTGTTCGCCACGGTGGCGATCTTGCCGATCTTGGCGACCGTGTCCAGCCCGCCGGTGACCTTTCCGACGATCGGATACTGCGGTTCCGTCTTCGGGGTGAAATCCTTGAAGAAGATCAGGAACTGGCTGCCGTTGGCGCCCGGCGGGTTGCCGATCATCGCCACGGTGCCCTTGGGGTAGAGCGGCTCCTGCGGCGCGGGCGCGGCCGACGCGCTGGGCGCCGGAGCGGGGGCCGTCGGCGTGTTCTCGTTGTAGACCGTGTACGTCGGACCGCCCTGGCCCGTGCCCTTCGGGTCCCCGCAGTGGATCGCGCCCTCGGCGGTGATCTCGTGGCAGGTGGTGTTGTCGAAGAACTGCTTGCCGGCCAGGTAGCTCAGGCTCGCGCTGGTGCACGGCGCGGCGGCCAGGTCGAGGGTGACGACGATCGGCGCGCCCTTGTCGGTCGTGATCGTCATCGGCCGGGTGCCCGCGGTGGGGATGCCGCTGGTCGGCGGCTCACCGACGTCCTTGAGGTCGGGGTTCGACTCGGCGTTCTGCGGCGTCCACGCGCACACCTCGGAAGCGGTCGGGTCGACCGGGTCGTCGCCGTCGAAGGCGCCGCCGAGCCACGCGACTCCGCCCACGATCAGGACGAGCGCCAGTGCCGCACCGAGCCCGGCCTGGATCTGCCGCCGCCGGCGCTGCCTGCCCGCCCGGCGTGCGAGCTGCCGATCGAGCTTCTCCCGCGCCAGTTTCCGCGCCCGGTCCTTGCTGGAAGCCACCGAGTGCTCCCCTTCCTTAAACTCTTGTCGAGTGCGCCACGCCACACGCCCGCAAGAGTGTACGGGTAACCGCTGGGAATGTGGTGTGCGAGGTTCCGTCACGGTGCGTACGGTGTGTCCCGCTAGGCTTGACCGGCGAATCCGACCGCGAGAGAGGGGTGCCCAGTGCTCGTCACCGGCTTTCCGGCCGACGCCTTCGGCACCAACTGTTACGTCGTGGCCGCCGGCCCGGGCGAGCAGTGCCTGGTGGTCGATCCGGGCATCGGCGTACTCGACCGTCTCGACGAGGTGCTGGCCCAGCACCGGCTGCACCCGGCCGCGGTGCTGCTGACCCACGGCCACCTGGACCACACGTTCTCCGTCGCGCCGGTCTGCGGTGCGCGCGGCATCACGGCGTACGTGCATCCCGCCGACCGGGAGATGCTCGCCGACCCGGCCAAGGGCCTGAGCATGGATCTGACCGCGTTGTTCGGCGGCCGGCTGTCGTACACCGAGCCCGAGGACGTCGCGGAGCTGACCGACGGGGCCACGCTGAGCCTGGCCGGGCTGGAGATCACCGTCGACCATGCGCCCGGCCATACCGGCGGGTCGGTGCTCTTCCGGCTGCCCGGCGCGGGCTCGCAGTGGGAGGCGGACCAGGTCTGCCTCTCCGGTGACGTGCTCTTCGCCGGTTCGATCGGCCGCACCGACCTGCCGGGCGGCAGCACGGAGACGATGCTGGCCAGCCTGCGGGACAAGATCCTGCCGCTGGCCGACGACACCGTCGTGCTGCCCGGCCACGGACCGGAAACCACCATCGGCCGCGAGCGCGTGGCGAACCCGTACCTGCGGGAGCTGACCACCGCGCCCGGCCGGGGCCTCTGAGACTTTCGCTAGGAGAAGCACCATGAGCAAGCCCACGCCCATCTCCGGCTTCCCGGAGTGGCTGCCCGCGCAGCGGATGATCGAGCAGAGTGTGGTCGAGCGGATCCGCGCGACCTTCGAGCTGTACGGCTTCGCGCCGCTGGAGACCCGCGCCGTCGAGCCGCTGGACCAGTTGCTGCGCAAGGGGGAGACCTCCAAGGAGGTGTACGTCCTGCGCCGCCTCCAGGAGGATCCCGGCGCGCCGTCCGACGACTCCCTCGGCCTGCACTTCGACCTGACCGTGCCGTTCGCCCGCTTCGTGCTGGAGAACAGCGGCAAGCTGCAGTTCCCGTTCCGCCGCTATCAGATCCAGAAGGTGTGGCGGGGTGAGCGCCCGCAGGAGGGCCGTTACCGGGAGTTCCTGCAGGCCGACATCGACGTGGTCGACCGTGACAACCTGCCGTTCCACTACGACACCGAGATGCCGCTGGTGATCGGGGACGCGTTCGCGTCGTTGCCGATCCCGCCGGCCACGATCCTGGTCAACAACCGCAAGGTGTGTGAGGGCTTCTACCGGGGCCTGGGCCTCGAGGACCCGGATCAGGTGCTGCGCACCGTCGACAAGCTCGACAAGATCGGCCCGGAGAAGGTGGCGGCCCTGCTGGTCGAGACCGCCGGGGCCACCGACGCCCAGGCCAAGGCCTGCCTGGAGCTGGCGTCGATCTCGGCGGAGGACTCCTCCTTCGTGGACGCGGTGCGGGCGCTCGGCGTGGACAACGCGTTGCTGGACGAGGGCCTCGAGGAGCTGGTCCGGGTCGTCGACGCGGGCACCGAGCACGCGCCGGGCCTGATCCGCGCGGAGCTGAAGATCGCCCGCGGCCTCGATTACTACACGGGCACGGTCTACGAGACGCAGCTGCGCGGCTACGAGCGGTTCGGCTCGATCTGCTCGGGCGGCCGTTACGAGAATCTGGCGACCGCGGGCAACGAGCGTTTCCCGGGCGTCGGCATCTCCATCGGCGTCTCCCGGATGCTCGGGCTGCTCTTCGGCCGGAGCGCGCTGGGCGTCTCGCGGTCGGTGCCGACCTGCGTCGTGGTCGCGTTGCCGGCCGAGGAGCTGCGCCCGGCCTGCGACCGGATCGCCCGGGCGCTGCGCAGCCGGGGGATCAGCACCGAGGTGGCGCCGTCGGCGGCCAAGTTCGGCAAGCAGATCCGGTTCGCCGAGCGGCGGGGCATCCCGTACGTGTGGTTCCCCGGAGCCGACGGCGCGGCCGACACGATCAAGGACATCCGCTCGGGTGACCAGGTCGAGGCCGACGCGTCCACGTGGCAGCCGCCGGCCGAGGACCTGACCCCGGTCGTCTCCGGCAGCTGAGCCCACCGGCGAAAGCCGGCGTCAGCGCGCGTCCAGGAAGTCCTCGATCGCGGTGCCGATGACGCCCAGCGTCTCGGCGAAGTCCCGCAGGGTCCCGGGCGCGCGCAAGGAATGGTTGGCGTCCCGGATGGTCAGCACCTGCTGGCCGGTCGAGCGGGCGGCCTCCGGGACCCACCACGGGTCCGCGGTGCCGCCGATGAGCAGCTGCGGCGCCGGGTTGCGGGTGATCGCGTCCACCAGGGGCGGGACGGTCAGCAGCGGGGTCAGCCAGATCGCCGGCAGTTCCAGGTCGGCGGCCAGGGTCGCGGCGTGGGTGCCCAGCGACTTCGCGATCAGCACCGGCCGGGCGTCGGGGTCGCGCTGGACCAGCCGGTGCAGGGCCGCGGCGACGCAGGCGCGGACGAACGGCTCCGGCCCGACCTCCATCAGCCCCTCGGGCATCGTCCAGGTGACCTGCTCGATGCGGGCCTGCCGGTCGTTCAGCGCCTCCCAGCCGAGGTCCAGCAGGGTGGTCTGGACGATGCCGATGCCGCCGGGTACCAGGATTCCGCTGAGCACCGCGTCAGCCTAGCGCCGAAGATCCTATGTGGCCTGTGAGGTCACGTTAACTTATTCGACATGTGTCAATACGTTGGGTGAAATGAGCTGTTCCTAGCTTTCGGGGCACCACCCCCCGCGGGCGAAGGGACAAGTCCCCATGTCATCTACGAAGTGGACCAAGACTCTCTCCATCCTTTTCCTGTCCACGACTCTGGCGGTGGCCGGCTGCGCCGACGATCCGTCGGCGAGCGGCAGCTCCTCCGGCGACACCATCAAGGTCGGCGTCCTGCACTCCCTCAGCGGCACGATGGCCATCAGCGAGGTGACGGTCCGCGACTCCGAGCTGCTGGCCATCGAGGAGGTCAACGCGGCCGGCGGCGTACTCGGCAAGAAGCTCGAACCGGTCGTCGAGGACGGTGCCTCGGACTGGCCCACGTTCGCCGAGAAGGCCCAGAAGCTGATCAACGAGGACAAGGTCGCCACCACCTTCGGGGGCTGGACCTCGGCCAGCCGCAAGGCGATGCTGCCGGTCTTCGAACGCAACAAGGCCCTGCTCTGGTATCCGGTGCAGTACGAGGGGCTGGAGAGTTCGCCGTACATCTTCTACACCGGCGCGACCACCAACCAGCAGATCGTGCCCGCCCTGGACTATCTCAAGCAGCAGGGCAAGAAGTCGGTCTTCCTGGTCGGCAGCGACTACGTCTTCCCGCGCACCGCCAACAAGATCATCAAGGCGTACGCGGCCGCGAACGGCATGACCGTGGCCGGCGAGGAGTACACCCCGCTGGGCAACACCGAATACTCGACCATCGTCAACAAGCTCGGCCAGGCCAAGCCCGACGTCGTCTTCAACACCCTCAACGGCGACAGCAACGTCGCCTTCTTCAAGCAGTTGCGCAGCGCCGGCTTCACCGACAAGACCATGCCGACGGTGAGTGTCAGCGTCGCCGAGGAGGAGGTCGGCGGCATCGGCCCGGCCAACATCGCCGGTCACCTGGTGGCGTGGAACTACTACCAGACCACCGAGGGCGCCACGAACACCGAGTTCGTCAAGAACTACAAGGCGAAGTACGGCGCCACCAAGGTGACCTCCGACCCGATGGAGGCCGGTTACAACGCGGTCAAGTTGTGGGCCGCGGCAGCCGCCAAGGCCGGCAGCACCGACGTCGAGGCGGTCAAGAAGGCGGCCGGCGGGATCTCGCTGGACCTGCCCGAGGGCAAGGTGACCATCGACGGCGAGACCCAGCACGTCTACAAGACCGCCCGGATCGGCCTGATCCAGCCGGACGGCCAGATCAAGGAGGTGTGGAACTCCGGTGAGCCCGTGAAGCCGGATCCCTACCTCAAGGGCTATCCGTGGGCCGCCGGACTGGCGTCCTGAGCGAGCCATGGGAACCCTGAACCAGTTGGTCATCGGGGCGAGCATCGGCGCGGTGCTGCTGCTCGCCTCGCTGGGCCTGACCTTCACGTTCGGCCAGATGGGCGTCATCAACATGGCGCACGGCGAGTTCATCATGGCCGGTGCGTACACCGCGTACGTCCTGCAGCCGCTGGCCGGTGAGCAGGCCGTGCTGGTGGCGCTGCCCGTCGCTTTCGCCGTCGGCGGGGTGCTCGGGCTGATCCTGGAACGGTTGTTCATCCGGCGCTTCTACGGCCGCCCGCTGGACACGCTGTTGCTCACCTGGGGCATCAGCCTGATCCTGCAGCAGGTCGCACGGGACATCTTCGGGGCGCCCAACGTGCAGGTCACCGCCCCGGGCTGGCTCACCGGCGGAATCGACGCAGGCGTACGGATCCCGTACAACCGGGTGTTCATCCTGGTGCTGGCGATCGGTTGCGTGGTGGCGATCTCGCTGTACCTGAGCAAGCTGCGGCAGGGCCGGCGGATGCGGGCTGTGATGCAGAACAGGCAGCTGGCCGCGGTGAGCGGGGTCGCGACCGGGCGGGTCGACCAGGCCACCTTCTTCATCGGGTCCGGGCTGGCCGGGGTGGCCGGGGTCGCGCTGACCCTGATCGGCCCGGTCGGCCCGACGCTGGGCAGCGGGTACATCGTGGACGCGTTCCTGGTCGTGGTGGCCGGCGGGCTGGGTCAGCTGCGCGGTGCGGTGATCGCCGCGTTCGCGCTGGGCGTGCTGAACAGCTTCGTCGAGTTCTGGACGGCCAACGGGGCCAGCTTCGCCAAGGTGGTGGTGTTCGCCGTGATCATCGCGTTCCTGCAGTTCCGGCCCCAGGGCATGTTCGTCCTGCGATCGAGGGCGCTGACATGAGAAACCGGATCGCCTTCGCCCTGATCGCCACGATGCTGATCGCCGCGCCGCTGGTGTTCAGCCCGTTCCGGCTGGACCTGCTGGCCAAGTACCTCTGCTATGCGATCGTCGCGCTCGGCATCGCGCTGGCCTGGGGCCGCGGCGGCATGCTGACCCTGGGCCAGGGCGTGTTCTTCGGGCTCGGCGGATACGCGATGGGCATGCACCTCAAGCTCGTCGAGGCCGGGCCGGGGCAGCTGCCCGACTTCATGTCGTGGAGTGGCGTCGAGCAGTTGCCGCTGCTCTGGAAGCCGTTCGCCAACCCCGTCTTCGCGCTCGTGATGGTGGTCGTGCTGCCGGTGACCGTGGCGCTGCTGCTGGGGCTGCTGGTCTTCCGGCAACGGGTGCGGGGCGCGTACTTCGCCGTGCTGTCGCAGGCATTGGCGGCGGCGTTCGTCATCCTGCTGGTCGGCCAGCAGGGCCTGACCGGCGGCACCAACGGCCTGACCAACTTCCAGCTCTTCTTCGGCCTGGACCTCTACGACGACGCCGACCGCCGGATCCTCTACTTCGCCATCGTGGTCGTGCTGGGACTGTCCTATCTGGTCGTCCGGCAGCTGGCCCGCAGCCGCTACGGGCAGCTGCTGGTGGCGATCCGCGACGGCGAGGACCGGGTGCGCTTCCTCGGCTACGACCCGGCGCTGGTCAAGACCTTCGCCTTCGCGGTCTCGGCCGGGCTGGCCGGCATCGCCGGCGCGCTCTTCGTCCCGGTGGTCGGCCTGCTCACCCCGGCCAACCTGGGCGTGGTCGCGTCGCTGGAGCTGCTCATCGGGGTGGCGATCGGCGGGCGGTACTCGCTCGCCGGCGCGGTCGGCGGCGCCCTGCTGTTCCACTACGGCAAGACGATCTTCAGCGAGCAGTGGCCGGACAGCTGGCTCTACGTGCAGGGCGCGCTCTTCGTGGCGGTCATGCTCTGGGCTCCCCGCGGCCTGGCCGGCCTGGCCGGCCAGCTGCGCGACGTGGTCGCGGCCCGACGCCGTCCGGCGGCGCCGGCCCCGCCGGTTCTCGAGGAGGTACGGGCATGAGCAAACTTCTCGAGGTACGCGGCCTGAATGTCGTCTTCTCCGGCTTCCACGCGATCACCGACCTGGACTTCTCCCTCGACGCCGGCGAGCTGCGGTTCCTCATCGGGCCCAACGGGGCCGGCAAGACCACCCTGATCGACGTCGTCACCGGGCTGACCCGACCGGCGACCGGCTCGGTCAGTTTCGCCGGGCAGGAGCTCGTGGGCCGCCGCGAGTATCAGGTCGTGCGCGCGGGCGTCGGCCGTACCTTCCAGACGTCCGTGGTGTTCGAGGAGCTCAGCGTCGTCGACAACCTGGACCTGGCGGCGGGTTTCCGGCGCCGGTTGCCGACCCTGCTGCGCCGGCGGCACGGCGTCTCCGACGATGTCGCCTCGGCGCTGGACACCATCGGGCTGGGCGCGCTGGCGGACCGCCCGGCCGGGGTGCTCTCGCACGGCCAGCGGCAGTGGCTCGAGATCGGCATGCTCGTCGTGCAGCGGCCCCGGCTGCTGCTGCTCGACGAGCCGGTCGCGGGTATGAGCCGCACCGAGCGCGAGCGTACGGGCGAGCTGCTGCAGTCCGTGGCCCGCGACCACACCGTCCTGGTGGTCGAGCACGACATGGATTTCCTGCGCCGCTTCGCCAGCACGGTGACGGTGCTGCACGAGGGCCGGCTGCTGTGCGAGGGCACGGTCGCCGAGGTGCAGGCCGATCCGCGGGTGCAGGAGGTCTATCTCGGACGGTCCCGTGACGAGCTCGACAAGGAGGTGGCGTGACGTGCTGGAGGTCGAGGACCTGCAGGTGTCGTACGGCCGGGCGCAGGTGCTCTTCGGGGTCTCGCTGACCGCGCCGGCCGGGTCGCTGGTGTGCCTGATGGGCCGCAACGGTGTCGGCAAGACCACCCTGCTGAAGGCGATCATGGGGGTGCTGCCGGTCCGCTCGGGTGCGGTGCGTTTCGACGGCCGGGAGCTGACCAGGCTCAAGGTGCACGAGCGGGTACGGCTCGGGCTCGGCTACGTGCCCCAGGGCCACGAGACGTTTCCGCAGCTGACCGTCGCGGAGAACCTCCAGGTGGCGCGGGAGACCGCGGGCAACCGCCGGGCCGGGGTGGTCGACGAGGCGTTCGACCTGTTCCCGGCGCTGCGCGGGCTGCTCAAGCGGCGGGCCGGCTTCCTCTCCGGCGGTCAGCAGCAGCAGCTCGCGATCGCCCGGGCGCTGGTCACCGAGCCGCGGATGCTGCTGCTGGACGAGCCGACCGAGGGCATCCAGCCGTCGATCGTGCGCGAGATCGAGGAGGCGATCCGGCAGCTGCACGCGGCCGGGCTGACCATCCTGCTGGTCGAGCAGTATCTGGAGCTGGCCCTGCGGCTGGCCGACCGGTTCGTGATCCTGGACGCGGGCGAGGTGGTGCGGGCGGGCCCGGCCGGTGAGCTCGGCGACGAGTCGGTGCGCCGGCTGCTGGCGGTCTGATCAGGAGCGGGGCGCCTCGAAGATCATGCAGCTGGAGGTGGCGTGGGCGATGAGGCGTCCCGCGGTGTCGGTGATCCGGGCCTCGGTGAGCGCGGTCCGGCGGCCCTTCTGCAGCACACCGCCCTTGCAGGTGAGCTGCCCGGAGTCGACGGTGACCGCGCGCAGGAACTTCACGTTGAGGTCGAGGGAGGTGTAGCCGACCCCGGCCGGCAGCGTCGAGTGCAGCGAGCACGCGGCGGCGCTGTCGAGCAGCGTGGAGAGCACGCCGCCGTGCATCGTGCCGAGCGGGTTGTAGTGGAACTCCTGCGGCGCCAGGTAGAACGTGACGCTGCCCTCCTCGACCTCCATGCCGGAGATGTCGATCAGGTTCATGATCGGTGGGGGCGGGAGCTCGCCGGCCACCATCTTGCGCATCAGTGCCCGTTTTGTCCGTTTGACCTCGGGTGCGACGGTACGCGGACGCGAAGTTTTCTTCCGTTGTTCGGATACTCTTGGCACTGCTTGTGGCGCGGCCCCGTGATCAGCCCATTGATCGCGGCTGGTATCGACCGGCATGGTTGGGGATCGAGTGGCGAAGAGCGCGAAACCGAAGAGCGGCCGGCGTGCCCCCCTGTGGGCGCGGCTGTGCGCCATCTTCGGCTGTGTCCTGATGGTCCTCAGCGGCGGCGCGCTGGTCACGAGCCAGGTGCTCGTCGCCCGCTACGCGAACGCGGTGCAGACCAAGGACCTCTTCGGCAACGCCGCCTCCGGTGCCACCAAGCAGCAGGTCAGCGACATCAAGGGCCCGCTCAACATCCTGCTCGTGGGCATCGACCCGCGCAACGACAGCACCGCGCCGCTGTCCGACTCGATCATCGTCGTGCACGTGCCCAAGGGGCTGAAGACGGCGTACCTCTACTCGATCCCGCGGGACCTGCGCGTCGAGATCCCGCCGTTCGCCAAGACCAAGTTCGGCGGCGGCACGGCGAAGATCAACGCCGCGATGTCGTACGGCAGCTCGATCGGCGGCGGCAAGCACGACGTGGCCCAGGGCTTCGACCTGCTGGCCAAGACGGTGAGCAAGCTGACCGGCATCAAGAAGTTCGACGCCGGCGCGATCATCAACTTCAACGGCTTCAAGGACATCGTCGACGCGATGGACGGCGTCACGATGACCATCGACCAGAACGTGAAGTCGGAACACCTCCAGCCGAACGGCAAGCCGCGCCCGCGCCGTCCGGAGTGCGCCAGCAACAACTGCGAGCACCCGTACATCGGCCCGCAGAAGCAGTACAAGAAGGGCACGTACCACCTGGAGGGCTGGGAGGCGCTGGACTACGTCCGGCAGCGCTACGGCCTGCCCCGCAGCGACTACGACCGCCAGCGGCACCAGCAGCAGTTCATCAAGGCGATGGCCTCGCAGGCCCTGAGCAAGAACGTGGTGACCAACCCGGTCAAGCTCGACAAGGTGCTCAAGGCGGCCGGCGACGCGCTGATCTTCGACGGCAACGGCCACTCGGTCGTCGACTGGGGTCTGGCCCTCAAGAGCCTGCGCGCCGACGACATGACGCTGGTGAAGCTGCCGGGCCGCAGCCTGATCACGAACGGCAGATATCAGGGCGAGGCGCTCGACTCCAGCGCCGAGGACTTCTTCGCCGCGGTGCAGAGCGACACGATCTCCACGTTCCTGATCGACCACCCGGACTTCCTGCAGAAGCTCTGACCCGCCGGCCCGGGGCCCGACCGCAGTGGCGGTCGCCACCCCAGGCACCGGCAGGTCACCCAGCCGTTTAGACTTCACCTCAATCGGTTCCGCCGGCTTTACCGAGCCGACCGCAGCGGAAAACCGAGGCAACTTCGTAAGGGGAGACAGCGTGGCCAACCAGCTGCACGTTCAGCTCGTCGCCGTCGAGGAGAAGGTCTGGTCCGGCGACGCAGAAATGGTCGTCGCCCGCACCACCGAGGGCGAGCTCGGCGTCCTGCCCGGTCACTCCCCGCTGCTGGGCCTGCTCAAGGAGCCCTCCCAGGTGCGAGTCAAGCTCGCCGGCGGCGAACAGCTGACCTACGACGTAGCAGGCGGCTTCCTCTCCGTCGACGCGAACGGCGTGACCGTCCTCGCCGAGAGCGCCACCCCCGCCACTCCCGACGCGCACTGACGCCGACGATGCGGGTTCTGGGAGTCATCGGAATCTGCGTCGCCGCGCTGCTCGTCGTCCTGCTCGCGATCTTCCTCCGCCGCCGGCTGCTCATGGCCGGCGGCGGCACCATCCGGCTCCAGGTCCGGGTCAGCACAATGGTCCCGGGCCGCGGCTGGTCCTCAGGAATCGGTCAGTTCGTCGACGACGAGCTCCGCTTCCACCGCATGTTCAGCTTCGGTATCCGCCCGAAACGCGTGCTGAACCGCCGCACCCTCTCGGTCGGCTGCCGCCGCCTGCCGGCCGGCCCGGAACGCCTGACCATGCCGGGCCACTGGGTCATCCTGCTCTGCACAACGGGCAGCAACGAGCTCGAGATCGCCATGGCCGAGTCCACGGTGACCGGCTTCCTGTCCTGGCTGGAAGCGGGTCCGCCGGGCCAACCCGGATCGGTGGCCCCCCGCCCGACAATCACCCCCCGTCCGGCCGAACGCTGAGGTCCCTTTTCCGGTACGCGTCGCGCCGTGACCAAACGCAACACCGACTCGAGTGTCGCAGCGTTTGAGGCCACGGCCGGTCCGGGCCGAGGGATCCGCCGCCGGGCGGTCCGCCGCTCCCTGACAGCGCGCGGGCGTCTGCGCAGCGCGGCGCTGCCGGCATTGAACAGGGCCAAACTGCAAGCGCGACGGCTTCGGCCGGGCGGCGGCGTGCGCGGTGTTGTCATTCACTCAGGCCGGCTGTCTGGCGTCGCTCGGGCCGCAGTCCGCACTCACGCCGTCGATGCCGTCGATGCCGTCGACGCCTCGGTGGGTCGGTGGGTCCCTCCGACCGCCCGGCAGATCCGACCGGGCGGCAGATCCGACCGGGCGGCAGATCCG
>NZ_JBEZGQ010000152.1:0-12387 GCF_040650095.1 Actinoplanes sp. NPDC048791
GCCTGTACCACCCCGCACCGAGCGCGTGCACCAGATCCGGCCACTGCCGCGCGACCTCACCGGCCCGCTTCCTGAGCAGCGCGACCCGCGCGGCCTCGACGAGCCGGGCGTCGAACCCCGGGGGTACGGCGGCCCCGCCGGTCAGTGCGGCCACCAGCTCGGCCTGCCGTTCCGCCAGCGACGTCATGTCACCCTCGGGTAGCCGGAGGCGGCGGCGATCGCGTCGAGTTCGCCGGTGAGCTCCGCCGCCGACGGGTAGTCGCCGTCGCGTTCCAGCATCAGTGCCGGTGGCCGGTGCCGGGCACACAGTTCGGTGATCAGGTCGAGCACCGGCTGGGGGACCGCGTCGGTGTGGGTGTCGTGGTAGATCCCGTCGTGTTCGGCGCCGCCGGCCACGTGGACGTAGGCGATCCGGTCCAGGGGCAGCCGGTCGAGCAGGGTCAGCGGGTCCGTGCCGCGGTTGAGGGCGTTGGCGTAGACGTTGGCCACGTCCAGCAGGAGCAGGGCGTCCGTGCGTTCCAGGATCTCGGTCAGGAACGCGCTTTCGTCCAGCTCGTCGTCGGGCCAGTCGAACAGGGCCGCGATGGGTTCCAGGGCGATCGGCACCGACAGCTCCGCCTGGGTGCGCTTCACGTTGGCCACCACCGCGTCGACGGCTTCGCGGCTGCGCGGGATCGGCAGCAGGTGGCCGGCCTCCACGCCGCCCGCGCGGACGAATGCGATGTGCTCGCTGACCAGGGGTGCGCCCAGCCGCTCGGCCACCGCCGCGAGGTGGGTGACGCGGGCCGGCTCGACCGGCTCCGCGCCGCCCAGCGACAGTTTCACCCCGTGCGGCACGACGGCCACGCCGCGGTCGCGCAGCTCGGCCAGGCCCACCGGCAGGTCACCGTGGGCGTGTACGGACTCGGCGACCACCTCGGCGAACCTGAGGCCGGGGAGCTGGGCGACGAAGCCGCCGATCTCGGGCCGCCAGCCGATGCCCACCCCGTACGCGGTGGTCATCCGCCGCACCCGCCTCCACCGCCGCAGCCGCCGCCTCCACCGCCGCAGGACGAGCTGCCGCTGCTGCACGAGGAGGAACTGCCCGAGTCGCCGCCGGAGGACGAGCCGCTGTTGTTGTAGGCGTTGATGCGCTGGACCTCCGCGTCGGCGGCGAAGGCCGGGTCCATGGTGTAGAGCGTCGCGGTGCCGTACAGGGCCACACCCATCGCCGCGCCCGTCGCGCCGTAGGTGGCGTACGAGGGGGACTGGTGCGGTGCGAGGTAGGCGTGCTGCTGACGCAGTGCGCGCAGGCCCTTGTCGGCTGCGTGCGTCGCGCGGCGGCGGCGGGTCAGCAACATGATGGTCAGGAAGAAGGCGATCACGATGGCCACCACGAGGAAGCCGACGGGCTTGTCGTTCTGCAGGCCGTCGACGAGCCGGGCCACGCCGGCCAGCACCACCAGCGCGCCCACCAGGGCCCAGGCCCGGGCCGCCTTGAGCTTGGCCGGGGTCACGGCCAGGCCCTGGGCCTCCAGGCCCTCGCGCAGCTGCCGTACCGCCGCGACGACCCACTGGTCACCGGTGAGGTCACGGGCCCGCAGGCGCCGGCCGGCCGCGTTGTAGACCGCCGAGTCCAGCGGGGTGGTCCCGGCGGGCATCGGGCCCGACTGCTGCAGGGTCTTGCCCGGGCCGCCGGTGATGGCCCCGGCGCCGCGCAGCCCGCCCAGCGAGGCGTAGACGGCGAGCTGGTCGCCGCCGCTGAGGTACGCGACCTGCTGCGGGCCGAGCCGGCCGACGGGGGCGCTGCGGTTGCCGGAGAACAGCACGCGCCGGTGGATGGCCGAGAGGATCAGCACCGAGATGATCACGGTGAAATAGAGGACGAGGAAAGCCGGTCCGGGGATGCCCCAGGTGTCACCCTGCGCCGCGAGATTCATGTCCGACCTCCCGAGCTTGTGTAGTTGCTGGACCTCATTGTGCAGGTCAGTGCAACGTTCGGGTCACGGCCGGCGGACAGCTTCCTCCACGACGTCCAGGACCCGGCTCAGCTCGCCCGCCGGGCGGCCGGTCGCCAGGTGCAGGACCAGCCCGTCGTACGCCAGCTCGAGAAACTGGGTGAGCACCTCCACGCCCACGTCGTCGCGCAGCACACCGGCCTCGTGCTGGCGTTCCAGCCGCTCGCGGGTGGCCTCGGCGATCGCGGCGGAGCGCTCGGCCCAGCGCTTGGCGAAGGCCGGATCGGTGCGCAGCCGCCGGGAGACCTCGAGCTGGCTGCCGAGCCAGCCGGCCGTGTCGCCGTCGCTGGTCCGGGCCTGCTCGAGCAGGTCGCGCATCACCTGGACGAGGCCGTTGCGGCGGACCGTGGTGACCATGGCGGCGGCGTCGTCCTCCGCGACGGCGAGGAACAGCGAGTCCTTGTCGCGGAAGTGGTGAAAAATCGCGCCACGTGAAAGCCCGGTGGCCTCCTCGAGGCGGCGGACGGTGGCGCCCTCGTACCCGTATCGGGCGAAGCACCCGCGCGCCGCCGCGAGGATCTCGTGGCGGCGGGCGTCGAGCTGGTCCTGGCTTACCCTGGGCACGCTGCGATCGTGTCACGCCGGTTCGGACGCTTGCAATCCGTACGTACGGCTTGCCAGCCCATCGAGATCCGTCTCGCATGGTGCCAAAAGCGTCATCCGGCCCTCCCTTTGTTAACACTGTTGGACTGTCGGTGCCCGTATTCACTCACGTACAGTGCGCGGGTGCCTCTCGTCTTCCTCGCGCTGGACGACACCCTGCTTGACCGCAGCGGTGCGTTCCGTCTGTGGGCGAAAGGTTTTCTCGACGAGATCGCGGCGCCGCAGGACGATCTCGACTGGTTACTGTCGGTCGACGCGGACGGCCTCACCTCCCGGTGGGACCTGGCCGATCTGATCCGCGACCGCTACCAGCTCGACATCCCGTCGATCGACCTGCTCGAGGAGCTGCACGAGGGCCCGCTGGCCTACGAGCGCCTCGACCCCCTGGTGGCCTGTGCGCTGCAGATCGCCGGGGACGCGGGGTGGGTCCCGGTGGTGGTCACCAACGGCCCGCACGAGCAGCAGGAGACCCGGATCCGGCGCACCGGGCTGGACCGGTACGTCGCCGACTGGGTCATCTCCGAGCAGGCCGGCGTCAGCAAGCCCAACCCGCGCATCTTCGCGCTGGCCGCCCAGCGGGTCCGGATGCGTCTCGGCGGCGCCTGGATCGTCGGGGACAGCCCGGAGGCGGACATCGGTGGCGCCGCCGCGATGGGACTACCCAGCGTGTGGTTGCACCGCGGCCGGGACTGGATCGACAACCGGTTCGCGCCGACCCGGGTGGTCGGCAACGTGATCCAGGGACTGTCCGCGGTGATGGCCGCCCGTTAATTCGGTTGCGCGACCGGGTGACGCCCGGGAGAGTGCATCCCGTACGTGATCCGCAGGTTTCTCGAGAAGAAGGGGGTGAACCTCATGGCTGTCGTTGTCCTTCGCCATGCCCAGGTTCCAGTTCTTTCTTTCTTCTCCGAGGAGACCCTCCAGTGCGAGAGCACGACGCTTTCGGCCCGGCAACCATGCGCCGCGGCCGCCGCAAGTTCGACGACGACGACGCCGACTTCGTAAAGACGGGCAAGCTCGAGCCCGCTCTGGCCGAGGATCCCGACCTGCCCGAGACCGGCGACCGCTGGTCGACGTGGGACGGCGCCCTGCACGGCCCCCATCCCCGCCCCGACTGGGTCCGCACCGAGCATGCCGCGGTGGACACCGAGCTGGGCATGCTCAAGACCGGCAAGGAAGCGGACGTCTTCCTGGTCCGGCGGGCCGTGCCCGGCACCGACCAGCAGCCCAGCATGATCGCGGCCAAGCGGTACCGCGACGGCGACCACCGGCTCTTCCACCGCGACGCGGGCTACCTCGAGGGACGCCGGGTGCGCCGGTCCCGGGAGATGCGCGCGATGACCAACCGCACCGCGTTCGGTAAGGAGCTCATCGCCGGGCAGTGGGCGGCGGCCGAGTTCGGCGCGCTGTCCCGGCTCTGGCAGGCCGGTCAGGAGGGCGGCACGATCTCGGTGCCGTACCCGGTGCAGCTCATCGGCACCGAGCTGATGCTGGAGTTCATCGGCGACTGGGAGACCGGGGAGGCCGCGCCGCGGCTGGCCCAGGTGCGCACCGACCGCGACGGGCTCGAGGACCTGTGGCGGCAGATGACCGACGCGCTCAGCGTGCTGGCCCGGACCCAGATCGCGCACGGCGACCTGTCGCCGTACAACACGCTGGTGCACGAGGGGCGGCTGGTGATCATCGACATGCCGCAGATCGTCGATCTGATCGCCAACCCGCAGGGCGCCGAGTTCCTGGCCCGCGACGTGCGCAACGTCGCGAGCTGGTTCACCGCGCGCGGCCTGACGGTGGATGCCGACGGGCTGATCGAACGCCTCAGCTACGAAGCGGGACTGCTGTGACGTCCCGGGGCAGGCAGCCCGGACCGCGGCCGCCGGACAAGCGGTGGCCGCGGCCGGGGCCGCGTCACTGAAGGTAGCCCTCGACCTCGCTGGTGCTGTGGGCCTGCTCGCTGTCCGGGTTGTTGCCGAACTCCCGGGCAGCGCGCCGGCGGCGCAGCAGGTCCCAGCACTGGTCCAGCGACTCCTCGAGCTCCTTGAGCTTGGCGTGCTCCTCGTCGCTGGTGATCTCGCCGCGGCTCAGCTGCTGGCGGAGCTTGTGCTCCTCTTCGACCAGGCCGTTGATCCGGCCCAGCACAGTGTTGTCATCCATGACCAAGAGCCTTGCACACGGGTTTCACAGATCAAGCGGCACGCGCGGCGCGACCGGCTCGGCCCAGTCACCGGTCAGCGCGCGAGAAGTCTGCTGCGGCGGGAGCACCAGCTTGTAGCCGACCTGGCGGACCGTGCCGATCATGCACTCGTACTCGCTGCCGAGCTTGGCCCGCAGCCGGCGGACGTGCACGTCGACGGTGCGGTGGCCGCCGAAGTAGTCGAAGCCCCACACCTCACGCAGCAGCTGGTCCCGGCTGAACACCCGGCCCGGGTGCTGGGCCAGGAACTTGAGCAGCTCGAACTCCTTGTAGGTGAGGTCGAGCTGGCGGCCCTTGAGCCGCGCGGAGTAGGTCTGCGGGTCGATGGCCAGCTCGCCGGCGGTGACCGTGCCGCTCGCCCCGCCCGCGGTGCTGCCGGAGACCCGTCCGGTGGTCATCCGCAGCCGGGCCTCGACCTCCGCCGGTCCGGCGTGGGTCAGCAGCACGTCGTCCAGGCCCCAGTCGGCGGCCATCGCGATCAGGCCCGCCTCCTCGACGACGGCCAGCAGCGGCACCCGCAGGCCGGTGGCGCGCAGCATCCGGCACAGGTCACGGGCCTCGAGCAGGTCGCGGCGCGCATCCACGAGGACGACATCGGGGTCGGCGCCGGAGAGCAGGGACTGGACGTCGAAGGTGCCGACCCGCAGCGAGTGCCGCAGCAGATCGAGCGCCGGTAGCGCCCGATCCTCCGCAGCGGCGCCGGGGCGGGTGGCCAGCAGCAGGATCTCCATGGGCCTCAGCGTGCGGCACGCATGTTTCGAAACGTGTTCTTCATATGTAAGAACACCCCGTCATCCGGTGGACAACGGGGTGTTCTACAGCACATACAGGGCCTAGCTGGTCAGCATCTTGCGCAGCACGTACTGCAGGATGCCGCCGTGGCGGTAGTAGTCCGCCTCACCGGGGGTGTCGATCCGGACGTCGGCGTCGAACTCCACACCGGTGTCGGTCAGCACCTTGACGGTCGACGGGATGCCGCCGTCGTTGAGCGCCTCGACGCCGGTGATGGTGAACGTCTCGGTGCCGGTCAGGCCCAGCGACTCCGCGTTGGTCTTGGGCGGGAACTGCAGCGGGAGCACGCCCATGCCGATCAGGTTCGAGCGGTGGATGCGCTCGTACGACTCGGCGATGACCGCGCGTACGCCCAGCAGCATCGTGCCCTTGGCCGCCCAGTCGCGCGACGAGCCGGAGCCGTACTCCTTGCCGGCCAGGATGACCAGCGGGACGCCGGCCTCCTTGTACGCCACCGAGGCGTCGTAGATGCTGCTCTGCTCGCCGGTCAGGTGGTTGACGGTGAAGCCACCCTCCACGCCCGGGACGAGCTGGTTGCGCAGGCGGATGTTGGCGAACGTGCCGCGGATCATCACCTCGTGGTTGCCGCGCCGGGAGCCGTACGAGTTGAACTCGTGCTTGGGCACCCCGTGCTCGGCCAGGTACTTGCCCGCGGGGGAGTCGGCCTTGATCGAGCTGGCCGGCGAGATGTGGTCGGTGGTCACCGAGTCGCCCAGCTTGGCCAGCACCCGCGCGCCGGCGATGTTGGTCACCGGGGACGGGTCGGCCTGCATGCCCTCGAAGTACGGGGGCTTGCGCACGTAGGTCGACTCCGGCGCCCACTCGAAGGTCTTGCCCTCCGGCGTGGGCAGCGACTGCCACTGCTCGTCACCGGCGAAGACGTCCGAGTAAGCCGTGCTGAACCCGATCGCGCCGATGGTGGCGGCGATGACCTCGTCGATCTCCTTGGCGCTGGGCCAGATGTCGGCGAGGTAGACCGGCTGGCCGTCCGAGCCGGTGCCCAGCGGCTCGGTGGTGATGTCCAGGTCCATCGTGCCGGCCAGCGCGTACGCGACCACCAGCGGCGGCGAGGCCAGGTAGTTCATCTTGATGTCGGGGTTGATCCGGCCCTCGAAGTTGCGGTTGCCGGACAGCACACTCACCGCGGTGAGGTCCGCCTCGTTGACCGCGGCCGAGATGGCGTCGGGCAGCGGGCCGGAGTTGCCGATGCAGGTGGTGCAGCCGTAACCGACCAGGTTGAAGCCGAGCTTGTCGAGGTACGGCGTCAGACCGGCCCGGTCGTAGTAGTCCATGACGACCTTGGAGCCCGGAGCCAGCGTGGTCTTGACCCACGGCTTGCGGTTCAGACCCTTGTCGACGGCGTTCCGGGCGAGCAGCGCGGCGCCGATCATGACCTGCGGGTTCGACGTGTTGGTGCAGGACGTGATCGCGGCGATGCCGACGAAGCCGTGGTCCAGCTCGAACTCGGTGCCGTCCTCGCCGACCACCCGGGTGGGCTTGGAGGGCCGCCCGGTGGCGCCGTCGGCCGCGCTGAAGACGTGCGGCTTGTCGGCGTCGGAATTCTCGTGGTTGGCCGGCGGGTCGCTGGCGGGGAAGGACTCCTCGCTGGCCTCGTCGGCCGGGCCCACGGCGCTGACGTAGTTGGCGAGCGCGTCGCGGAACATCGGCTTGGCGCGGTCCAGCGGGACGCGGTCCTGCGGGCGCTTCGGGCCGGCCAGCGAGGGCACGATGGTCGACAGGTCCAGCTCGAGGCGCTCGGAGTAGTTCGGCTCCCCGGCCGGGTCGTGCCACAGGCCCTGGCGCTTCGCGTACGCCTCGACCAGCGCGACCTGCTGCTCGGAGCGGCCGGTGAGCTTGAGGTACTTGATCGTCTCGTCGTCGATCGGGAAGATCGCCACAGTCGAGCCGTACTCGGGCGACATGTTGCCGATCGTGGCCCGGTTGGCCAGCGGCACGGCGCTGACGCCGGGGCCGTAGAACTCGACGAACTTGCTGACCACGCCGTGCTCGCGGAGCATCTCGGTGATGGTCAGCACCAGGTCGGTGGCGGTGGTGCCGGCCGGCATCTCGCCGTGCAGCTTGAAGCCGACGACCCGCGGGATCAGCATGCTGACCGGCTGGCCGAGCATCGCGGCCTCGGCCTCGATGCCGCCGACGCCCCAGCCCAGCACGCCCAGGCCGTTGACCATGGTGGTGTGCGAGTCGGTGCCGACGACCGTGTCCGGGTACGCCTGCATGACTCCAGACGATTCTGCACGCGCCATGATCGTCCGGGCCAGATACTCGATGTTGACCTGGTGGACGATGCCGGTGCCGGGCGGGACGACCTTGAACTCGTTGAACGCGGTCTGGCCCCAGCGCAGGAACTGGTAGCGCTCGCGGTTGCGCTGGTACTCCAGCTCCACGTTGCGGGCGAAGGCGTCCTCGCGGCCGAACAGGTCGGCGATGACCGAGTGGTCGATCACCAGCTCGGCCGGGGCGAGGGGGTTGACCTTGGTCGGGTCGCCGCCCAGCTCCTTGACGGCCTCGCGCATGGTGGCGAGGTCGACGACGCAGGGCACGCCGGTGAAGTCCTGCATGAGCACCCGCGCCGGGGTGAACTGGATCTCCACGCTCGGATCGGCGGTGGGATCCCAGCCGCCGAGGGCCCGGATGTGGTCGGCGGTGATGTTCGCGCCGTCCTCCGTGCGGAGCAGGTTCTCCAGCAGGATCTTCAGGGAGTACGGCAGGCGGTCATGCCCGTCGACCTTGTCGATCGTGAAAATCTCGTAGCTCGCGTCTGCGACGCGTAGCTCGCTCTTCGCACCAAAGGTGTCGAGGCTGGCCACGTCATCTCCTTCACACCCAGCGACCGTGAGTAGTCCTCATCAGTCTGTCCCACCGGTGACGGCCGCCCGCCGGTTAGGTTGTCCTAACTCAGGGTTCACGTCTTCCGTAAACCGTACGTCCGTCTTGTTATTCGGTGCAACCCGGGTCCGAGGTTTGCTCCTCATGATCAACGGGAACTGACCGTCCCGTGCAGGCACCCACGGATCTGGACCACCTCACGGACTTCTTCGACCGCTACGGCTCCGCCCTGACCAGGGGCGACGTCTCGGCGGTGGCCGGCTGCTACGCGTTGCCGGGCATGGTGGTCTCGGACTCGTACAGCTTCACCTTCGCCTCACCGGCGGCGGTGGCCCTCTCGTTCCTCGGCGCCGCGCCGGCGTACAAGGAGCAGCAGATCGTCGCGGCGCACGCCCAGCTGCGCGATGTGCAGCGGCTCAGCCCGGCGCTGGCGATGGTCGCCGTCGAATGGGAGTACCTCGACAGCCTCGGCAACGCCGTGCCCGGCGAGAGCTACCGCTACCTGATCCGGGTCGACGCGAACGGCCCGCGGATCACCACCGTCATCGCGACGCACTGAAACTGACGTACCCCGGTGCCATCATGTCCAGGTGACCACGATCGAGATCGCCTCGCCTGAGGCACCGACCAGACTCAGCAGGCCGCAGTGGCTGGTCGTGCACTACCGGCGCGAGGACGAGGGCTACGGCGACTGGTCACTGCACGCCTGGGGTGACATCGCCCCCGACGCGATCACCGGCTTCCCGGGCGGGCACCCGTTCGCCGGTGCCGATTCCTACGGCCGTTTCGCCTGGGTGCGGCTGGCCGACGCCGCCCGCGAGGTCGGCTTCCTGGTGGTCGATCACACCGGCGCCAAGGACGTGGCCACCGACCGGCACGTCGACCCGGCCGTCACCCCGCAGATCTGGCTGCGTCCGGGCGACCCGACGGTCTACCGCAGCGCCGCCGCGGCCGGCCACACCACCGAGGTTCCCGAGGAGGACGACTTCGCGGTCATCCACTACCGGCGGGCCGACAGTGACTACGACGGCTGGGGCGTGCACGCCTGGGAGGGCACCCCCACCAAGCCACACTGGCACGCGCCGCTCGCCCCGGCCGCGTTCGACGCGTTCGGTGCGGTGTTCCGGGTGCCGGTCCGCCCCGATGCCGTCGGCCTGCGCTTCGTGCTGCACCGCGGTGACGTCAAGGACCTGCCCGACGACCAGCGCCTCGACCTGACCGCCGGCCGCGAGGTGTGGCTGCTCTCGGGCACCACGGCGCCCGTGCTGCCCGACGTACGGTCGCTCGGTCCCGAGCTGGACCCGGCCCGGGCCCTGGCCGTCTTCCTCGACCGCACCACGCTGGCCCTGCCGCCGCAGCTCGCCGACCGGGCCGAGAGCTTCGCCCTGGTCGCGTCGCCCGACGGCGGCCTGCGCCGCGACGGCGACGAGCTGACCGGCGAACGCACCATCCTGCCGCTGACCCCGCGCCCCGGCGGCCTGTTCCAGGCCCAGAGCCGGCACTTTCCGCACCTGCGGGCCTACCGCGCCTTCGCGGTGCCGGAGCTGGGCGACGCGGCGCTGGGCTTTCTGCTGCGCGGGCAACTGCTCGCGGTCGGCCGCGACCACGCCGGCCGGGTCACGGTCCTGACGGCGGTCCAGCTGCCCGGCGTGCTCGACGACCTGTACGCGGATGCCGCCGACGCCGAGCTGGGCGTGGTCATGGACGAGGAGCGGCCGGCCATCTCGGTGTGGGCACCGACCGCGCGCACGGTCGCGCTGGAGCTTTCCCGCACACCCGGCGACGACGAGCCGAAGGTCCTGCCGATGGACCGGGACACGCTGACCGGCGTCTGGTCGATCGCCGGCAAACGCAAGTGGCTCGGCCGCTACTACCGCTTCCGGGTCGAGGTGTGGCATCCGGCGGCGCAGCGCGTGGTGACCAGCAGCGTCACCGACCCGTACTCGCTCTCGCTGTCGGTCGACTCCACTCACAGCCAGCTCGTCGACCTCGACGACCCCGAGCTCAAGCCGCCGGGCTGGGAGACGCTGGTCAAGCCGCCGCCGGTCGCGCCGGCCCGGATGCAGATCGCCGAGCTGCACGTCCGCGACTTCTCCATCGCCGACACCACCGTGCCGCCCGAGCAGCGCGGCACCTACCTGGCGTTCACCCGCGACGACTCGGCCGGGATGCGGCACCTGCGGATGCTCGCCGACGCCGGGCTCACCCACGTGCACCTGCTGCCCGCCTTCGACTACGCGACCGTGCCGGACCGCCGCGCCGACCAGGAGGTGCCCAGGTGCGACCTGGCCGCCCTCCCGCCGGACTCACCCGAGCAGCAGCGCGCGGTCATGGCCGTCGCCACCGAGGACGGCTTCAACTGGGGTTACGACCCGCTGCACTACACGACCCCCGAGGGCAGCTTCGCCGTCGAGCCCGCCGGCAGCGCCCGCATCCGGGAGTTCCGGTTGATGGTCGCCGCCCTCAACGCGGCCGGCCTGCGAGTGATCATGGACGTCGTCTACAACCACACGATGGCCGACGGGCTGGCGCCGTTCAGCGTGCTCGACCGCATCGTCCCCGGCTACTACCACCGGCTGCTCGACGACGGCACGGTCGCCGAATCCACCTGCTGCTCCAACACCGCACCCGAGCACATGATGATGGGCCGGCTGGTCATCGACTCGATCGTCACCTGGGCCCGCGAGCACAAGGTGGACGGCTTCCGCTTCGACCTCATGGGACACCACCCGCGGGCCAACATCCTGGAGACCAGGGTCACCCTCGATCACATCGACCCCGGCATCTACCTGTACGGCGAGGGCTGGAACTTCGGCGAGATCGCGTACGACGCCCGGTTCGTGCAGGCCACCCAGGTCAACATGGCCGGCACCGGGATCGGCACGTTCAACGACCGGCTGCGCGACGCGGTCCGGGGCGGCGGCTCCTTCGGCGACGACCCGTCGGAGCAGGGGTTCGCCACCGGGCTGGGCGCGGCCACCCCCCTGTCGGTGCACGACCGGATCAAGGTGGGCCTGTCGGGCGGCCTGGCGACGTACCGGTTCGTGACCCACACCGGCGCCGAGCACAGCGGCGCGCAGATCGACTACAACGGCTCACCCAGCGGGTACGCGGCCGCGCCGGGCGAGTGCGTGACGTACGTCGACGCCCACGACAACGAGATCCTCTACGACGCGATGGCCTTCAAGCTGCCGCAGTCCCTGCCGATGATCGACCGCGCCCGCATGCAGGTCCTGGCGCTGTCCCTGGTGGTGCTGGGCCAGGGCGTCGGCTTCGTGGCGCTCGGCACGGAACGGCTGCGCTCCAAGTCGCTGGACCGCAACTCCTACGACTCGGGCGACTGGTTCAACCAGATCCGCTGGAACGGCGCCGACGGCAACGGCTTCGGCGTGGGCCTGCCCCCGGCCCCGGACAACGAGGACAAGTGGCCGTGGGCCCGGCCCCTGCTGGCCGACCCGGCGCTGGTCCCGTCGGCGGAGATCATGGACCTGACCGCGGCCCGGTACGCCGAGCTGTTGCGCATCCGCCGCTCGTCGCCGGTCTTCGGGTTGCCCACAGCGGACGAGGTCCAGCGGCGGCTGACGTTCCCGCTGGGCGGCCCGCACGAAAGCCCCGGCGTGATCGTGATGTGCCTCGACGGGACCGGGCTGGACCAACGCTGGAGCACGGTGGTGGCGGTCTTCAACGCGACCGATACCTCGACGACGCAGCACGTGCCGGCGTTGGCGGGGGTGCGGCTGGAGTTGCATCCGGAGCTGGTGGCTTCGGCGGATCCGGTGGTGCGGACGGCTACGGCCGAGGGGGGCACGCTGAGCGTGCCGGCCCGCTCGGTGGTCGTCTTCGTCGCCGACCTGGCCTGAGCGGCCCGGGCGGGTCCGGCTTGAGCAGCCGGGCTGGTCCGGCTTGAGCGGCCGGGGTGGGCCGGCTTGAGCGGCCGGGGTGGGCCGGCTTGAG
>NZ_JBEZGQ010000153.1:0-12376 GCF_040650095.1 Actinoplanes sp. NPDC048791
CGCGGGCACCTCCACGCTGGTCGTGCGGCCGCTGCCCGACCTTGCCCCCGCGGCATCGGTCATCGGCGGCGTGTCGATGGATCTCGACGGCAATCCACGGCTTGTGCTGGACGCCCAGGGACTCATCGCGGAGACCTACCGGCTCGGCGCGGGCGGCACCGCGCCGGCCGAGCCACCCCGGCGCCTGCCCATCCTTGTCGTCGACGACTCGCTCACCACCCGGATGCTCGAACGCAGCATCCTCGAATCGGCCGGGTACGAGGTCGACCTCGCCGCCTCCGGCGAGGAGGGCCTGGACATGGCCCGGTCCCGCCGTTACGGGCTCTACCTCACCGACATCGACATGCCGGGCATCGACGGGTTCACCTTCGTCGCCGAGACGCGCGCGGATCCGGAGCTGTCCGAGGTGCCCGCGATCCTGGTCAGTTCCCGGGCCAGCGCCGAGGACCGGCAGCACGGCGTGGCCGTCGGGGCCAGCGCGTACGTGGTCAAGGGCGAGTTCAACCAGGAGGAGCTGCTCGCTCACATCCGCCGGTTGGTGCCGGCATGAGCGTGAACAGCCGGTGCACCGGGAGCAGGGACATCCGTCGGCGGGCCATGCGAAAGGGGAGCCACGCATGATCCGCGTTCTGGTGGTCGAGGATTCGGCGACCATGCGCCACGCCCTGCGCGAGGCGCTCGCGACCGACCCCGAACTACAGGTGGTCGGTGAAGCACTCGACGGCGGGCAGGCCGTCGAACTGGTCGGACGGCTGCGGCCCGACGTGGTCACCATGGACATGATGCTGCCCACGATGAGCGGGCTCGTCGCCACCGAGCACATCATGGCCGAGTTCCCCACGCCGATCCTGGTCGTCTCCTCCGCCGACCGGCAGGAGCTGTTCAGCACCTACAACGCACTCGCCGCCGGCGCGGTGGACGTGCTGGAGAAGCCGCGTGGGGACGATTCCGACGCCGGGTGGGCACGCCGGCTGTGTTCGACCGTACGGCTGGTGTCGCGGATCCGCGTGATCACGCACCCGCGGGCGCGCCTCGACGGCCGCAGCCGCACGACACCCGAGCCCGCCGTGCGTCCGCCGGCCGCTCCCCCGCTGCTCACCGCCGATGAGCCGCGGATCAAGGTGGTCGCTCTCGGGGCCTCGACCGGTGGTCCCGGGGCTCTGACCGAGTTGCTTCGCGCACTGCCGGCCGGTTTCGCGCCGCCGGTGCTGTGCGTGCAGCACATCGCGGCCAGCGAGCCGTTCGCCGTGGCTTTCTCCGACTGGCTCGCCGGACAGACCGGGCGCAACGTCAGCTACGCCGTGGACGGGATGTCCATGCGGATGCTCAACGGCCGGATCCTGCTGGCCCCGCCGGACCGTCACCTGCTGGTCAGCGACGGCCACCTGCGGCTCAGCGAGGGACCGCCCCGACATTCCTGCCGGCCATCCGTCGACGTGCTCTTCGAGTCCGTTGCCGCCGAGTATGGCCCGACGGCAGCCGGTTGCCTGCTCACGGGCATGGGTCGGGACGGTGCCCTCGGCCTCCTGCAGATGCGCGCGCGGGGCGGGCACACGTTCGCCCAGGACGAGGGGAGCTGTGTCGTCTACGGCATGCCGCGGGAGGCAGCGCTGCTCGGCGCGGCCGGCTTCATCATGCCGCCCTCGCGGATAGCCGGGCGCCTCGGTGAGTTGTCGTCCGACGTGGGGGTGCGGCGATGAGCCACCCGACCCACGAGGCGGTCGGCCGGCTCGCCCAGCCGTCCACGTCCGCAACCACCGTTCATCAGGCCCATCGCGGCACTGAAGGGCGCCGCGGCACCGGTATCGGGCCGCCGGTGGACAAGCACACGGTGCTGATCGTCGATGACAGTCTCACCGTACGGATGGATCTGCACGAGGCTTTTGAAGCCGACGGCTTCCGGTCGATTCTCTGCGCCAACGGCGCCGAGGCGCGGGCGGCGTTCGCCGGCGCGCATTTTGACGTCGCGGTGCTCGACGTGCTGTTGCCCGATGCCGACGGGGTCGAACTGCTGCGGGAGTTGCGGGCCCATCCCGGCCGGGAAGGCACGGTCACCGTGCTGCTCTCCAGCGAGGCGGAGGTCGCCGATCGGCTGCACGGGCTGCGGACCGGGGCTGACGAGTACGTCGGCAAGCCCTACGACGCCGGTTATGTCGTGGCGCGGGCGCGGCAGTTGCTCGGCGAGGACCCTTTCCGCATCGACGACCGCACTACGGTGCTGGTCATCGACGACAGCATCACCTTCCGGGAGAAGCTGCGGGAGCTGCTGGAACCCGAGGGGTACGCCGTCATCACGGCCAACTCCGGCGAGGAGGGCCTGCGCACGGCGGCCGACCGCAGGCCGCAGGCCGTCATCGTGGACGGGGTCATGCCGGGCATCGACGGGGCGACCGTCATCCGGCGGCTGCGGCTCGATCCGGCGCTGCGGGACATTCCGTGCCTGCTGATGACGGCTTCGGACGACTACGCGACCGAGGTGCAGATGCTGGAGGCGGGCGCCGACGCGTTCGTCCGCAAGCAGCAGGACCTCGCCGTCGTGCTCGCCAAGCTCGCCGCCGTGCTGCGGACGAGCGCCGAGCAACTGCCCATCGAGGTCACCGGAAGCCTGCACGGGCCGGGCAAGGTTCTCACCGTGACGTCGGACCGGCAACGGCTGCTCGCGCTGGGCGATGCGCTGCGCGATGACGGGTACGACGTGGTGCCCGCCGGCACCGCCGACGACGCCCTCGATCTGCTGGCGGCGCAACCGGTCGACTGCATCGTGCTGAGTCTCGACGGCGCCGGTGCCGACGCCCGGGAGATCTGCCGCCGGATCAAGGAGGTTCCGCAGATCGGCGACACCCCCGTGATCATGATCGGGGACCACGACGACGCCATGCTGGACTGCCTGGCCGCGGGGGCCGACGACTACGTGCGCTCCGCCGACGGGCCGGAGACGTTGCGGGCCCACGTACGCGGGCAGATCCGCCGCAAGCAGTCCCTCGACGAGAGCCGGCGGATTCGCGAGGAGCTGATGCGGCGCGAGCTCGACGCGGCCGGTGAACGGGCGGCGCGGCAGCTCGCCGAGACCCGGGCGGCGCTGGTCGAGGAGCTGGAGTGGCGCAACCGCGAGCTGGAGGCGTTCAGCGGTTCGGTCTCGCACGACCTGCGCGGCCCGTTGCAGGTGATCAGCAGTTTCGCGGAGACCATCCTGGACGAGGACGACGAACCGCTCAGCGAGCAGGTCCGCCACCGGGTGGAACGCATCCACGCCGCGGCCGGGCGGATGGCGGATCTGGTGGAGTCGCTGCTGATCCTGGCCCGGGCCAGCCGTGGTGAGCTACGCCGGGAACGCTTCGACCTGACCGCGACGGCCTGGCAGGTGATCGGCGAGGTCACGGCTCGAGAACCGGGCCGGGAGATCCGGTTCACGGTCGCGGACGACATGACCGCCGACGGTGACGAGGGGCTGGTCCGGGTCATCCTGGAAAACCTGATCAACAACGCCTGCAAGTTCACCCGGCGGGTGACCGAGCCCGTGATCGAGGTCGGCTGGAGCGGGCCGGGTGAGAGCCCGAGGTACCACATCCGTGACAACGGGGCGGGCTTCCCGTCCGGGAAAGCGATCGAGCTGTTCCGGCCGTTCGCCCGGCTGCACAACGCGGCCGACTTCCCGGGCAACGGCATCGGCCTGACCACCGTGCACCGGGCCGTGGAACGCCACGGCGGCGAGATCCACGCCGAGGGCGAGGACGGGCGGGGCGCGACTTTCTGGTTCACCCTCCCGCCGGCGCACCGATGAGGTCAGGGCAGGCCGAACCACGGCAGGCACGGCGTGAGCCCATCGACGGTCACATCGCTACCGTGTCCCGCGGCCCGCCAGGCGTCCACGGTGAGCCGGAAGTTCCGCAGCTCAGCCACCTCGCCACCGGGGACGACGATGAGGCCGACCCCGTTCTCGGCGTAACCGATGCGGCGCGACACCCCTAGGGACGCCGCGTTGCCCGCGACCGCCGACGACACCGCCGCGACCGCTCCCAAGTGGTCGAAGGCGAGGCCGAGCACCGCCGTTCGCATCGCCACCCCGAGCCCGCGCCCGCGCACGCCCGGGACCAGCCAGGACGCCGAATCCACGGTTCGCAGCGCCGGGAAGTTCTCGGCCTCCAGGGTCTGCACCCCGACGAGCTCGTTCCGGTACGTGACCGCGAAGTGCAGCACCCACGCCGAGGGTGACCACGTGCCTAGCGACTTCCAGTAGCCCTGATAGAAGAGCCGGCGCTGGTTCGCCTCGGCGCTCAGGCCCGGGAAGAGTTCGAGGCGCGGGTCCTGCTCGAAGTCGGCCGGCAGGATCGCGGCCAACGCTGGCAGGTCCACCTCGCGGACAGGCCGTAAGGAGACCTCGCGGCAGGTCAGCCGAAGCTCGGCCAGAGGCCAGTCACTCACGCAGACCCAACTCCCCTCGTCAGGCGACCAGTCGCCACTATCGCGGGGTCCCGGCCGAATTTGGGCCTCCCGGCGCCGGCCACCACGTCGTCCGGCCTCGCGGCGAGCCCGGGCAGGGATGCCGGGCGTGGAAACGTCCAGGTTAGTGGGCGACGGCGGCGACCAGTCTTACCGCCGGGCCCGGCACGATCCCGACCCGACGCGATCCAGGCCCGGCACGATCCAGGCCCGGCACGATCCCGACCCGGCACGATCCCGACCCGGCACGATCCCGACCCGGCCCGGTCCCGGTCCCGGCCCGGCACGATCCCGGCGATCCTGGCCCGGCGGTCGCGGCGATCCGGCGAGCCGCACCGGATGGGACCGCGCCGCCTTCGAGTACGTGGCGCAGGTGGTGTGAGACGCGACCGGCCTGCTCCGCCGAAGCACCCGGCATGGGCCGTGGCGGGTGCGTCAGTTACCTCGTGAAGCCAGTATGGCGGACCACGTCGGCCTGGCATTCGCTCAGCGGCCGGGTCGTATCGACGATCAGCCGCTCATCGCTGCGCGGCTCATAGGCGTCCGCCGCCAGCGGGACGAGCAGATCCGGTTCCCGCTCGGCGATCCGGTCGAGCCGGGCCGCGTCCGGGCAGGAAGTCTCGATCACGACGTGCCGGGCCTGCACCGACCGGGCCAGATCACGCCAGCCGAGACGGGCCGCCTCCACCGGGTTCACGGCGTCCGCGATCACCGTGAGCCCGCGCCGGAGGTGGCTTGCTGCGACGTCGTGGGCGACCGAGTACGCCGCCACCCCGGTCTGGCCCGCCGTCAGCCCGTTGCGTCGCATCGCGCCCTCGATCTCGTCGATGCGCAGCCACACCGCGCCGCTGCAGTCCGCGAGATGAGCGACCAGTGTGGACTTGCCGGTGCCCGGTAGCCCGCCGAACTCGATCAAGGTTCCATTCGTCATACAGCGTGTATAGTGACTCGCTATACACGGCGTCAAGCGTTTGGGAGAGTGACGATGCGGCGAGCCGACGCCACCGCGGCGACCCGGCAGGCGGTCATCGCCGCTGCCCGCGAGCTGCTTGCCACCGTGCCGTGGCGGGAGTTCACCCTCGAAGCCGTCGCCACCCGGGCCGGGGTCACCCGGGTCACCGTCTACAACCAGGTGCGCAACAAGGCCGGGCTGCTCGACGCGGTGCTCACCGAGCTGACCAGCCGGGCCGGCAAGGATCAGCTGCTGACCGCGTCGCGTGAGCTGGGCTCCGACGAGGCGCTGGCCTTTGTCGTCGAGCAGACCTGTCGCTTCTGGCACGGCGAGCGCGCGGTGCTGCGGCCGCTCTTCGGGCTGGCCGCGGTCGACGCCGGCATCGCGGCGCACCTGGCCGCACGCGAGGACCGGCGGCGCGAGCAGTTCCGGCGGTTGCTGGCCGGGCAGGGCGAGGCAGTGCCACCCGGGCAGGACAAGGCAGTGCCACCCGGGCAGGACAAGGCAGCGCCGGCCAGGCAGGACGAGGCGGTGCTGGCGGGGGTGGTGGCGGCGACGTCGTTCCCGGCGTACGACGCGCTCGGGGTGGTGGGTGACGATCCGGCGCTGGCCGCGGGGCTGGTCCTGCGGATGGTGCACGGCCTAGTGTCGAACGGGTGATCGCACGCATGTGGCGTGGCTGGGTCGCCACCGACCGGGCCGCCGAATATGTCGCCTACATCGAGGAGACCGGCATGGCCGCCTACCGCGGCACGCCGGGCAACGTCGACGCGCAGATGTGGACCCGGGATCTGGGTGACGGCCGCACCGAGGTCGTCACGCTGAGTTGGTGGGAGTCGATCGAGGTGATCCAGGGCTTCGCGGGCTCGGACATCTCCCGGGCCGTCTTCTATCCCGAGGACGACGAGTTCCTGATCGGCCGCGAGGACACGGTCGCGCACTACACGGTGACGTAGGGACCGGCCTGGAAGATTCGCCGCAGCCATCCGACCCGCGCGGCCCGGGCCTCGCCGGAGATCTGCGCCTCCGGGACCAGGTGGTCGAACGCGTGGAATCCGCCCGCCCACACGTGCAGGTCGGCCCGCCCGCCTGCCGCCCAGATCCGCTGGGCGAAGGTGACGTCCTCGTCCAGGAAGATGTCGGCCGTGCCCACGTCGATGAAGGCCGGCGGCAGACCGGACAGGTCGGTGGCGCGCGCCGGCGCGGCGTAGGGCGGGACGTCCGGGCCGCCGCGGGCGGCTCCGAGCAGGGCGGTCCAGCCGGTCAGGTTCGAGACCGAGCTCCACGTGTCGTACGGGCGCACGGGCGCGTCCACCCTCCGGTCGTCCAGCATCGGGCACATCAGCAGCAGCCCAGCCAGCTCCGCACCGCCGCGGTCGCGGTCGCGGTGCAGCAGCGCTGTCCCCGCCGCCAGCCCACCACCGGCGCTGGTGCCGGCCAGCACCACCCGGCCGTCGATGCCCAGCTCGTCCAGGTGGGCCAAGGTCCAGGTGAGCGCGGCGTGACAATCCTCGACGCCGGCCGGGTACGGATGCTCGGGCGCCAGCCGGTACGCGACCGAGACGAGCACGACGCCGACCTGCTCGACCCACTCCAGGACCCCGGGCAGGTCACTCCGCTCATCTCCGGCGATCATCCCGCCGCCGTGCAGGTAGACGACCCCGGGCAGCGGCCCTTCCACCCCGGCGGGCCGGGCGATCAGGACGCTGGTCTCCCCCGCTTGCCGGGTCTCCAGCGTGATCCGGCCGTCCCGCGACAACAACTCGTCGGTGGGCCGCAGCTCGGCGCCGAGCGCCCGCCGGGCCGGCAACACGTCGAGGGTCAACGGCCGCGGAGTCGCCGCCATGATCGTCGGCAACGGCTCGCGCAGCTCGGGATCCACCGCCGCGAGATCCGCAGGATCAAGCGGCACGATCTCGGCGGGAAGGTCTGCGGGCTGATCGGTCACCCCAGAAATCTATCCGCCGGGTACGACAACAACGATGCCGCGAACGCCCGAAGTCGGCGCGGACATGGGCCTGCAAGACGGACCGGCACAGAGGGAGCGGAGAAGCGCAGACGGACCCGCACCGGAGGAGAGGGGCGCAGACAGACCAGCACAGCGGGAGCGGAAGGAGACGCCCACGGACCGGCACAGAGCGTGCGGAGGGAGAGGCGCAGATGGACCGGCACAACGGAGCGGACAGAGACGCGAACGGACCGGCACAGAGCGTGCGGAGCGAGAGGCGCAGACGGACCGGGAACGGAAGGCCCGGAGGGCCCGGGGGCCGCGGAAGGAACGGAAGGCGGCACAAGCCAGGCACAGCCGGATAGCAGCCGCATGGAAGACGCGGCGTGGAAGGCCCAGGGACAAAGGACGAGCACGAAAGGCCCGGCATCGAAGGACCAGAGAGAAGGCCACGGCACGGCCGGAGGGAAGAGCGGCCAAGCAGGAACGAGGGCCACCCCCGGCGTCAACGAACCGCCGAGGGCGACCCCCGCTCCCGCCCGATCACCCGTCAGTAGCCAGCGCAGCAACCGGACTGACCCGCGAAGCCCGCCGAGCCGGCAACACCCCGGCCACCGCCGTGAACACCACCAGCGTCAGGAACACCGCCGCCAGCTGCCACACCGGCAGGGCCAGCGGCGCGTTCACCCCCAGCGCCTTGATCGACAGCCAGGCGTACGGCACTCCCAGGACCAGGCCGATCGTTGCGCCGATCACGCCGTAGAGGCTTGATTCCGCGGTCAGCATCGCTCGCAGGCCGCCGCGGGACAGGCCCACCGCCCGCAACAGGCCCGATTCGCGGACCCTTTCCACCACCGACAGCGCCGTTGTTGTGCCCACGCCGACCACTGCGATCAGCACCGTCAGCCCGACCAGGCCGATCGCTACCGCCAGGACGCCGTTCAGGATCAGGTTGAACTGGTCCCGCTGGTCGGCCAGGACCGTGACGCCCAGGCCCGTGCGGCCCTGGACCAGCTGCTGCATGGCCTTCTGGCCGGCGGTACGCCCGTCCTCGCCCGATTTTGCCGCGTCGGCCAGCAGTCCGGAGTAGGTCGCCGGCGCTCCGAGCTTGGTCAGGTCGCCCGGGTCCAGCAGCAGGGACGACTGCAGCGGCCCGGTGTCCGGCAGGACCGCCGCGACTGTGACCTGGAGCTTCTTCTTGCCGCTGGTCAGCGTTGTGGTGTCGCCGACGGCCAGCCCGGACAGGTCCGTGGCGAAGCCCGAGATCGCCACCGCGCCGGGTTTGATGCCGGTCAGCGTGCCGGCCGACACGTCGATGTTCTTCATGGTCGGCAGCGCGTCCATGTCGAGGTCGGTGGCCTGCAGCTGTGACTCGTTGCCGCCGATCGTGACCGTGTCGAGGCGCCGGTACGGCGTCACGTGGGCCAGGTCGGGGCTGGCTTTCGCCTGGTCGACCAGGGCGGCCGGGACGCGCTCGTCGGCGTTGGCGGCGAGTTCGTAGTCGGCGGGTACGGCCGAGGCCATCTCGCGGTCGGCGAGCACCCGGACCGAGGCTCCCGTCACCACGACGCCGGCGATCAGAGTGACGCCGAGCGCCACCACGACCGACACCGCCGCGGCTCGCCGGGGTGCTCCGCCGACTCCTCCCACCGCGAGCCGGCCGACGGCGCCGAGCCGGCGTAGCGGCCAGCCCACCGTGGCCAGTACCGGGCGGACCAGGACCGGGCCCAGCGCCATCAGGGCGAAGAAGGCCAGTGCTCCGGAGATGACCACCGTCAGCAGCATCGGTTCGGGCGTGTAGTTCTTCGTGTCGCGGTCCGGCAGGTTGGCGATCACGTACGCGGCCGCGCCGGCCGCCATCAGCGTGAGCAGCAGCCCGAACGCCCAGCGCAGCTTGCCGATGTCGCGCCGGCCGCCGGTGGTGCTCGCCGAGCGCAGCGCCTCCAGCGGGGCGACCTTCGCGGCCGAGAACGCCGGGGCCAGCACGGCCAGCACGGTGATCAGCACGGACAGCAGGATCACCCCGACTGCGGGCAGCACCGGGAGGCCGGGCGAGGACACCGCCACGTCGAAGGCGCGCAGCACCGGTGGCAGGATGTGGCCGACGGCCAGGGCCCCCAGCACGCCGACCAGGCCGGCGACGAATCCGGTGAGTGCGCCCTCGGCGGCCAGCGCCCGGCTGATCGAGCTGCGTCCGGCGCCGACCGCCCGCAGCAGCGCCAGCTGGCGCATCCGCTGGGCGAACACGATGCGGAACGTGGAGGTGGCGACCAGCCCGGCGGCGACCACGGCGATGGCCACGAACATCCCGACGACGGCGAAGAGCTCGTTGAGCTCGGAGGCCGCCCGGTTGGCCTCGTCGGTGCGCACGTCGGCGCCGGCCCGGATCAGCGCGCGTTCGGCGCCCTCGGGCGGGGCCGGCATGCTCTGCACGATCCGGTCGAGCTCCGCGCGGACGGCGGTGGCGTCGGCTCCCGGGGCCAGGCGCAGGTCCACCTTGAACAGGGTGGTGTCGGGGCTCAGGGCCAGGATGGTGGCCGTCGGGGCGTACGCGGTGAAGCCGTAGTCGTCGCGGGCGTCGGCCACACCGGTGACCGTGAGCCGCACGGGTTTTCCGGGCTTGCCGTCGTCGTCCCAGCTGGTGACCAATGAGACCGTGCTGCCCACGGGCAGGCCCATCCGGTCGGCCGTGCGCGGGGTCACCGCGATCTCGCCCGGCGCGGAGGGGTACCGGCCCTGGGTGACGTGGGCGACGGCCAGCGGGCCGCTGCCGGGGTCGGCCGTGAGGTTCAGGTAGTCGCTGCCGGTCTGGCCGCCGAACTCGGTCCGCCCCGTCGCCTCGGCGACGCCGGGCACCGCCTGGAGCCGGGCCAGGTCGGCGCGGGTGATGGACGGAATGTTGCCGGTGTCCGATTCCCCGCCGACGACGAGGTCGACGGCGGCGGGCGTGCCGCTGAGGCCGTCGAGCATGGTGCGCTCGGTGATCTGCTGGGCCAGCACGGTGGCGTAGACCACGAAGGACGCCACGAGCATGGCCAGGCCGGTGAGCAGCAGCCGGGCCGGGCGCCGGGAGACGCCGGCGAGCTGGGTACGGAGCACGTTCATCGGTACGTCCCCAGGTGCTGCAGGGCGTCGGCGATCGATGCGCGGTCGGGGCGGTCGAGTTCGCCGGCCACCTTGCCGTCGGCCAGCAGCACGACCCGGTCGGCGTACGCGGCGGCGCCCGGATCGTGGGTGACCATGACGATGGTCTGGCCGAGTTCGCGGACGGAGTTGCGCAGGAACGACAGCACCTCGGCGCCGGAACGTGAGTCCAGGTTGCCGGTCGGCTCGTCGGCGAAGACGACCTCGGGGCGCGAGACCAGCGCCCGGGCCAGGGCGACCCGCTGCTGCTGGCCGCCGGAGAGCTCGCTGGGCCGGTGGGTGAGCCGGCCGTTGAGGCCCAGCACGTCGGCGAGGTGGGCGAACAGCCCGGACTCGGCCCGCCGGCCGGCCAGGTCCAGCGGCAGGGTGATGTTCTGCTCGGCGGTGAGCTGCGGGAGCAGGTTGAACGACTGGAAGACGAAGCCGATCCGCTCGCGGCGGACCCGGGTGAGGACCTTGTCGCTGAGCACGGTCAGGTCGGTGCCGCCCAGCAGCGCCCGGCCCGAGGTGGCCGTGTCGAGCCCGGCCAGGCAGTGCATCAGCGTGGACTTGCCGGAGCCGGACGGTCCCATGATGGCGGTGAACTGGGCCCGGGCGAAGCCGACCGTCACGCCGTCGAGGGCGCGGACGGCGGTCTCTCCACTGCCGTACACCTTGACCAGGTCCACGGCGGCGACGGCGGTCATGCCGTCGTCGGGGCCGGCCATCGACGACGTCGGCGCGGCGGCCGGGGACTGCGTTCTCATCTGGGGTCCTCCACTAGTCGGTGAAACTGGGAGCAGCCTGATGGTCGGGTGGCACTGCGCACATCAGCCCGCAGCGGGGATCGGCAGCCGCGGCGGATCTGTCTTTCGGCCGATGGAGGCGCGTTGAGCAGCGGTTACGCTGGGTCACGATGTTGACGCGACCGAACTTGATCCGCCGGGGCGCCCAGCTCGCCACCCTGCTGCTGATGGCGATGCTCGGGCTGATCGACCTGGCCTCCGGCGTGTCCGCGGGCGGGCCGGCCCTGGGCCTGGTGCTGTTCATCGGCGCCCTGTCGACGGCCGCCGTCTGGCTGCCCGCCCACCGGCAGGGTTCGGCCCGGCTGCCCAAGGCGGCCATGCTGCTGGCGGGCTTCTCCCTGCTGCTGACCATCGGGATCGGCGGTGCGTCGAGCGGGGTCGGGGGCAGCTTCGGCCTGGCCGAGTCGGTCGGACTGCTCGCGGTCCTGTTCGTGGTGTGCCGCCGGGGTAACAGCCGGTGGGCGGTCGGCGCCGTGCTGCTGCTCGGCATGGCGATCGGGTTCATGCCGTTGCGGGCCGGCACCGGCGCCGACTACGTCATCGCCGGCCTGGCCCTGGGGCTGGTCGCGACCGCGGTCATCGCCCTGGCGGTCTACCTGCGCATCATCGAGTCGACCCGGGTACGCGCGATGGACTCGGTCCGGGCCGAGCAGCGCGCCGAGTTCGCCCGGGACCTGCACGACTTCATCGCCCACCACGTCACCGGCATCGTCGTGCAGGCGCAGGGCGCGCGGTTCATCGCCGAGCAGGACCCCAAACGGGTGCTGCTGGCGCTGGAGCAGATCGAGGCGGCCGGCGCCGAGACGATGGCCTCGATGCGCCGGATGGTCGGGGTGCTGCGTGATCCGGACGCCCGGCCGGACGCGCCGCTCGCGCCGCTGGCCGGGGTGGACGAGCTGGCCCCGCTGCTGGAGCAGTTCAGCAACGCGGGTGAGGTGCTCGCCCGGTTGCACGTGGACGGCAGCACGGCGGGGCTCCCGGTGGAGGTGTCCACGTCGGCGTACCGGGTGGTGATGGAGGCGCTGACCAACATCCGGCGGCACGCCAAGGACGCCCGGGTCGCGGACGTGTGGGTGCGCCGTACCGCTGACTGGTTGCTCGTCCGGG
>NZ_JBEZGQ010000154.1:0-12342 GCF_040650095.1 Actinoplanes sp. NPDC048791
GGCGGCCCGCGCGGCGGACGGAGCCGGGAGGCTGACGACCGCGAGGGCGGCGGCGACAATTGCCGCGACGCGTCGGCGGTTCGTGGCGGCGGCGCCGGCCGATCCCGCCAGGCTGGTAATTTTCACGGCCTGCGCACTCCTTCTCACTCTGAGTAACTATGTGACGCCGTCAGCAGCGAGGGCCGCCTCCGTCCGTGGCGAGAACATCGGCGGTCCCGGCGTCATCCTGAGCAAGACGTCTCACGAATCGGCGGCGCCCACCGGCCCGGTCAGCACGCCGTCGACGAGGTCGAGCACGGCGTCGGCCGTGAACGGTTTGGCCAGGTAGTAGTCGACGCCGCCGGCCCAGGCCCGGGCATTGGCGTCGGACTCGGCCGCCGCGGTCAGCATGAGCACCGGCACCGGCTCGCCGGGCTGGGCCCGGATGGTGCTGAGCACCCCGAAGCCGTCCAGGCCCGGCATCATCACGTCCAGGATCACGAAGTCGGGCGGGGCCGCCTGCACCTCCCGGACGGCGGCGAGCCCGTCCACCGCGACGCTCACCTCGTACCCGTCCATCTCGAGGACGTCGGTGAGCAGTTGCCGGATCGCCGGGTCGTCGTCGACCACCAGGATGCGTGCCATCGATTCCTTCTTCCCGCCTCAGTGCCTGCCGTGGCTGTGCCAGAGCCCGGCCTGGCGCGACGCCTCGTCGGCGGCACGGCGCCAGTCCACGGCCTGGGCCTTCAACTGGGGGTGGGACAGCAGCTGAGCCAGCTCCTCCTCGTGCCGGCCGGCGGCCGGGCAGGCGGACTCGGTGCCCTGGATCAGCAGGTGGGCCGTCCGCACCGCCGCGGCCACACCCAGCCCGGAGAGGTCCGGCGTCTGCTCGGCGTCGCGCTGGGCGACGGCGGTGACGATCGGCGGCGGCAGCCCCCACAGGTGCAACAGCTCCACCCCGACGTCACGGAACGGGACCCCGTCCCGGGTCTCCGCGTCCAGATCGACCGCGGACCCCTCCTTGTCCCCCACCGCGGCCAGGCAGACCAGCCGCCCGACGTCCTGCAGCAGCGCCGCGGCCTGCGCGTGCGGCCGGTTCGCCGGGGAGGCCACGAAGTCCACCAGGCAGGCGGTGGCCACCGCGTGCCGCCAGGCGGTGCGCAGATGATCCTCGATCGCCGGGTCCCAGGCCGAGGTCGGGCGCAGCACGTGTCCCGCGCCGGCCACCGCCTGCACCATGGGCACACCCATCGCGTTGACGATCGACTCGACCGAGGAGTTGCGCGGGCGCGAGCCGAAGAACCGCGAGTTCGACAGCTGGAGCAGCTTGGCGGTCAGGCCGACGTCGTGCATGGCCATCTGCACCGCGTACGACAGGTTGGCGTCCGGGGCGAGCAGGCCGATGATCCCGTCGGTGTGCTCGGGCAGGGTCGGGATGGCCCGGACCCCGCCGGCGATCCGCCGCGCCTCGTCCTGATGGGCGCTGGAGGTCCGGATCAGCAGCTGCTCGATGACGGCGATGAGGCTCTCGGCGTCGGACGGCTTGGTGAGGAAGCGGTGCCCGGCCACGGCCACCTGGATCGCCGCCTCCGGCTCGATGTGCCCGGACAGCACCACCCGGGCCACCTCGGGGTGCCGCCGGCTGACGTTGGTGAGCAGCTCGGCGCCGTCCATCCCGGGCATCCGCATGTCCGAGACCACCACGTCGTACGGCTGCTGGGCGAGCAGCTCCAGAGCCTCGGCGCCGTCGGAGACGAACGCCATCTCCCACTCGCCCCGCTTGCCCCGCAGTGAGCGGCGCAACCCGTCGAGGATGCGCGGCTCGTCGTCGACGAACAGGGCCCGGGCCTTGCTCATGCGGAGGCGTCCGGCTTGCCGGCGATGGGCAGGCGCAGGATGAACTCCGTCCCCTCACCCACCACGGACCGCACCTCGATGCTGCCGCCGTGCTTCTCCAGCACCGCCCGGGCCAGCGCCAGACCCTGCCCGGTGCCCTTGCCGACCTCCTTGGTGGTGAAGAACGGCTCGAAGATCGACTGCTGGATGTCCGCGGGGATGCCGGTGCCGTTGTCGGCGAAGGTGAGCACCGCGGTAGGGCCGTCCACGCGGGAGCTGATCCGGATCTCACCCCGTTCGGCCTGGTCCTTGAGCGCGTCGGCCGCGTTGACCAGCAGATTGAGGAAGACCTGGTTGAGGTCGCCCAGGTGGCACAGCACGTCGGGCAGCTCGCCGAGGTCCAGCACCACGTCGGCGACGTACTTGACCTCGTTGCGGGCCACCGTGAGGGTGGTCCGGACGGCCTCGTTGAGGTCGGCGTACGACTGCTCGGTGGAGTCCTTGTAGCTGAACGACTTCATCGCCCGGACCAGCGAGGCCACCCGCTCGACGCCCTCCAGGCTCTGGCTCACCGCGGCCGGGATCTCGGCGGAGAGGTATTCGAGGTCGGCCTTGGCCTCGGCCCGCTGGGCGCGCTCGGTGCGCTCGCTCCACTGCAGCTCCCCCAGCGCGGGCGCCATGCACTCCCGGTAGACCAGCAGCAGGTCGAGCATGTCCTGGTACGCGTCGGCCAGGAACCGGGTGTTGTCCCCGACGAACTGGATCGGCGTGTTGATCTCGTGGGCCAGCCCGGCCGAGAGCCGGCCCAGGGACTCCAGCTTCTGGTCGTGCCGCGCCTCGAGCTCGGCGCGCCGTACCTCGGTCATGTCCCGGAAGGTGACCACCGCACCCGGCTGCCCACCGCCGGTCTCCAGCGGTGCGACCGAGCACGCGACGCCGAACGTGGTGCCGTCGCGGCGCACGAAGGTCTCGTCGACCGTCTGCACGGACTGCCCGGCCGTGCGGGTGTGGCGCAGCGGGCATTCGCTCTCCGGCTGCGGCGTGCCGTGCCACGGCACCGCGTGCACCGTGGCGTGCACGGAGAGGCCGAGCAGGTCCTTCTCCGCCCAGCCGAGCATCTCCGAGGCGGCCCGGTTCATCGAGGTCAGCTTGCCGTCGCCGTCGACCGTGTAGAGCCCCTCGGCCATGTCGTCCATGATCACCGAGCGGAACGCCTGGGCCTGCTCGCGTTCGGTGACGTCGACCAGCACCAGGCCGACGCCCATCATCCGGTCCTCCACCCGCACCGGGTAGCAACCGGCGAGCCACGAACGGGGACCGTCGGCCTCCCCCGGCGACGGGGCCGTGACCACCGTGCCGACGATCGCCGTCTCCGTCTGCCACGCGCGGTGGTAGTTCGCCTCGATCTGCGGCCACACGCCCGGCAGCACCTCATGGACCGACCGTCCGAGCTGCTCGGCCCGCGGGCCGCTGCCCATGGCGGCCAGCGTCTCGTTGACGCGGATCAGCCGGGAGCCGCTGTCCACGAAGCCGAACCCGGCCGGCGCGGCCGCCTCCAGGGCCTCCAGCAGGGAGAGGGTCTCGGTGACGCAACGCCGGGTGCTCGTCAGCTCGTCGCGCAGCGCCGCCCGCTCCTCGACATCCGTGCCGGCCGCGATCCACGAGCCGGGCCGGGCGTCCACGGGAGTGAACCGCACGCGGTGCCGGCCGAACGAGCCGTCCGCCCGCTTGAGCCGGCACTCGAGCTCGTACGGCGTCGCCCCCGCCACCCGCGCCGCGGACTCCACGGCCGCGAGGTCCTCCGGATGCACCAGGGAGCTCCACGGCTCGCCCGGACCACCGGGGCCACGGTTGGCGTACTCGATCTCGCCCGCCTCGGTGAGCACCCAGACGGCGTACGGCAGCGCCGCGGCGAGCACGGCGGCGTCGATCCCGGGCGGCAGCGGACCGGCCGGGGCCGCGGCCACCTGTGGCGCTCGACGTCCAGACACGTTTTGCCCTTCTCAGCGACCGGGGCGGTGTGCACCCTCCTTGCTGCCCATCGGCCACCCGTGTCCGGATCTGAGCGTCACGCCCGCGCCGATGTCAGACGGCCCGGCTGAGCCACTGCTGGTTGGCGCCCGTGCCGCAGGCGTACTGGATGAGCCGTACGCCGTCCGCGGTCCCGCCGCTGATGACGTCCAGGCACCGGCCGCTGTGCCGGGCGACGAGCCGGTAGTAGCCACCGCCGGCGTCCTGCACCTGCCACTGCTGGTTGGTACCCGTCCCACAGGTGTACTGCACGACCCGGGCGTTGTCGGCGGTCGACGCGTCGGCCACGTCCAGGCACTTGCCGCTGTGCCGGGCCTCCAGTTGCACGTAGCCGTTGCCCAGTTCGCGGCGGTGCCACTGCTGGTTGAGGCCGGTGCCGCAGGTGTACTGGATCGCCTCGGCGAGATCGGCGGTCGAGCCGCCGACCACGTCGACGCACTTGCCGGAGTGCCGCGCGACCACGGTGCTCCAGGAGCCCGCCGGCCCGGCGACCGTGCCGGCCGCGGTGTCGATGACCAGCGACGGGAAGTAGTCCAGGGCCAGCGTGGTGGCGCTCGGGAAGCGCAGCGGCGCCCAGACGTAGCGGGAGTCGTTCACCGTGCCGCCCAGCGAGTTGCCCCAGCGGTCGCCCAGGTACAGGTACGCGGTCCCGGCGGTGCCCGCGACCGGCAGGACGTACGCGGTCTGCGACCCGTACGCCGTCGCGTCGCCCACGTTGCTCCAAGCGCTCCACGGGCCGGTGATGCTCGTGGCCGACGAGTACTTCTGCTGGTTGGGGTTCCAGCCGGTGGCCCCGGAGGTGAGCATGAAGTAGACGCCGTTGCGCTTGAACAGCGCCGGCGCCTCCCGCACGTCGCCGGGCCAGCTGCGGACCAGCGCGGCGACGCCGGTGTAGTCACTGGTCAGCCGGTAGACGTTGAGGTCGCGGTTCTCGTTGGCCGAGGACACCATGTAGCCGGTGCCGTCGTCGTCGACGAACGTGGTGATGTCCCGCGACATGTGGGTGCCGAGCGGCCGGAAGCTGCCCCGGTACGTGTAGGCACCGTCCACAGTGCTGGACACGGCGACCGCGGCTCGCGCCTGGGCATAGTCGGTCGCGGTCTCCTTGTGCATCCACATGACGAACTGCCGGGTGCTCGCGTTGTACATCACCTTGGGCCGTTCGATGTTGGCACTGGCCAGCTCGGCGGCCGACGACTGGGTGAGCACGTGGTTGCGGAACTCCCAGGTCTTGAGGTCCGTCGAGCGGTACGCCGAGACGTACCGGAAGGTGTTGTCGGCGTTGCGGTTCTCGCCGAACCAGTAGTAGTACGCACCGACCTTGAGCACGCCGCCGCCGTGCGCGTGCACCACAGCCCCGGAGGTGTCGGTGAACTGGGTCCCATTGGCCACCGTCACCGGCGCCGCGAGCACCGGCGCCCCGGTGAGGGCGAGGACCGTGGCGGTCCCGGCAAGAACGGCGAGGAGGGCCCGCGCGCAGCGTCCGAGCGGCATCACGACCTGCTTCCCAATCGGTGACGATCTATGTGACCGTTAACACAGATTGCCCGCAGGTTTCCGTCGTGTCAACAACGCCGGGCCGGTCAGCGGCGCACGCCCACGGCGACCAGAACGGCCCGGGCCGCGTCGGCCGCCGGGTGCAGGATCGAGGAGTGCACCCACCGCCCGGCTGCGGCGACCGCGTGCCACACCGGCAGGACGATCCACCGCCAGCACCAGGCAATCGCCAGTCCGGCCGGCCGCAGCACCCACCGGTAGAACTGCCGCAGCAGCCGGCCGGCACCGCGCCACCCGGCGGCCAGCACCGCGCCGATGCCCCGGCCTGCCGCGGCGAGCACCCACCACACTCCACGCCACACCGGCGCGGTGACCGCCCACAGCCAGACGAGAGGCACGACCAGCAGGTAGTGCAACAGCAGCGCGAAGGGCCGCAGCAACTGCCGCCGGTGCCGCCACAGCCACTGCGCCGGCACGACGATCAACCACCGCGCCAGCCACCCCAGCGCCGGCCGCAAGGCCCGCTGCCACAGCCAGGCCGCCGGGAGGGCAACCAGGTAACGCCACAGGAAGCCGACCGGCACCACGACCAGATAACGCCACAGGAACGCGACCGGCACCGCGACCAGGTAGTGCCACAGGAACGCGGCCGGGACCGCCACCGCGTAGTGCCAGAGCCAGGCCAGGGGCCGGCCGACGTAGCGGGCCAAGAACCGGCCGATCAGCCGGAACAGCTCCCACAGCAGCCGGAACGGCAGGACGAAGACCACGGCGAGGACCCGGATCGGCCAGTGGATCCAGGCGGGAGGCGGCTGCTCGGACATGGCCGCCCACGGTAGCCGACCTGCGCGAACGCCGTCCTAGCGGCCGGCCACCCGCTTGGCGATCCGGTACGCCAGCACCCCGCCCAGCACCCACGGCGCGCCGACGATGATCGGGTCGATCCACTGGTGCCGGACGTCGGTGCGCTTGCGGCCGAACCGCGACGCGATGCCGTGGTGGCTGAATTCGCTCAGCACCCCGGTCTCGGTGATCGGATTGTCCGGGTGCAGGCTCGCGAACGAGCGCAGCGTGCTCTCCACGGTGTCCACCCGGTCGGCGGCCAGCAGGAGCAGCCAGTGCGCGGCCCGGCCCTCGCTGTACTGCTTGTAGGCGTACTTGCGGATCACTCCGGACAGGCCCTTGGGCGGGCAGGACGTGCCGAAGACCGGGGTGAGGAACTTGTGCTCGATCGAGCGTTCCCGCGGCCACTTCTCCGGCTGGCGTTCCGGGAATTCCCAGTGCGCGCCGCTGAAGGTCGGATCGAACTGCTCCCTGGGCACCGAGGGCCGGTCCTTGGGATCCAGATCCACGCCCCAGCCCGGGATGCGGGCGCGCAGCTGGTCGCTCGACTCGGCCAGCTTCGGCTTCTCCGGTGTGTATGCCATGACAAACCTCCGGTCGGGTCAGGCGGCGTTCGGGACGATGAGCGGCTTGATGCAGTTGTCGAGCTTGGCCGAGAAGATGTGGTAACCCTCGGCGATGTGCTCCAGCGGGATCCGGTGCGTGACGATGTCGCTGGGCTTGAGATAGCCGTTCTTCACGTGCTCGAACAACCGGGGCCACTGCCGCTTCACCGGGCACTGGTTCATCCGCAGGGTGAGGCCCTTGTTCATGGCGTCACCGAACTTGACCGCGCTGAACATCGGTCCGTAGGCCCCCATCACCGAGATGGTCGCGCCCTTGCGTACCGAGTCGATCGCCCAGTTCAGCGCGATCGGCGACCCACCCTGCAGCTTCAGCTTGCTGGACGTCACGTGCTGCAGGAAGTTGCCGTCCGCCTCCGCGCCCACGGCGTCGATCGCCACGTCGGCACCCAGGTGGTCGGTGATCTTCTTCATGTGCACGACGATGTCGTCGTACTCGGTGAAGTTGTACGTCTCGGCGTGGGCGAACGTCCGCGCCTTCTCCAGCCGGTACTCCAGGTGGTCGATGACGATGACCCGGCCGGCGCCCATCAGCCACGCCGACTTGGCCGCGATCAGCCCCACCGGTCCGGCCCCGAAGACCACCACCACGTCGCCCTCGACGATGTCGCCCAGCTGGGCGCCGAAGTAGCCGGTGGCGGTGGCATCGGTCAGCAGCACCGCGTCGTCCTCGTCCATCCAGTCCGGGATGAGGCTGGGCCCGACGTCGGCGAAGGGCACGCGGACGAACTCCGACTGGCCGCCGTCGTAGCCGCCGGTGGTGTGCGAGTAGCCGTAGATCCCGCCGACCGCGGTGGCGTTGGGGTTCACGTTGTGACAGTTGGCGTACAGGCCGCGGGCGCAGAAGAAACACGTACCGCAGAAGATGTTGAAGGGGACCATGACCCGGTCGCCCGGCTTGAGGTTGCGCACCGAGGAGCCCACCTCGTCGACCACGCCGATGAACTCGTGCCCGAAGGTCATGCCGACCCGGGTGTCGGGCATCATCCCGTGATAGAGGTGCAGGTCGGAGCCGCAGATCGCGGCCCGGGTGACCCGCACGATCGCATCGTTGGGATGCTCGATCACCGGGCGGTCCTTCTCCTCGACCCGGACCCGGTACGGACCGCGATAGACCATTGCTCGCATCTTGTACCTCCCGCGGGCCCGGCTACCCGAAGCGTTCCGGGGTAAACGCCGCGTCCCCCGCTCGGGCCATGATGAGCGGATGCGGGTCTCCCTCGGCGACGTGTCTCTGTTCTTCGATGTCGAGGGGTGCGCCCTGGTGCCCGAGGGCGCCGCCATGCGCGAACGCCGCACTCTGGTGCTGCTGCACGGCGGCCCGGGCGCCGACCACAGCCTGTTCAAGCCGGAGTTCACCGAGCTCGCCGACATCGCCCAGCTCATCTACCTGGACCAGCGGGGCTCCGGCCGGTCAGACCCCGGCGCGCCGGCCACCTGGACCTGGACGCAGTGGGCGGACGACGTCGCGAAGTTCTGCGCCGCTCTGGCCATCCCTCGGGCCGTCCTCGTCGGCTCCTCCAGCGGCGGTCTGGTCGCCCTGCACTGCGCCGCCCGCCATCCCGGCCTGGTCGCCGGACTGGTCCTGGACAGCACCCTAGGCGTACCCACCTCGCTCGAGGAGACCCTCGCCGTGTTCGACCGTCGCGGCGGGCCGGTCGCCCGTGCGGCGGCGCAGCGTTACCTCACCGGCGACACCAGCGACGAGGCCACGGACGCCTGGCGCGAGCACGGCCTGCCGCTCTACGGCAGCGCCGCCGCCTCCGCCGATTTGGAGCAGCGGCGCGCCCGGGCCCGCATGAACGAAGACGTGCTGACGCACTTCCGGCAGGGCGGCTGTGGACCGGCGGACCCGGCCGGGCAGTTGCCGGCTGTCACCTGCCCCACCCTGATCCTGGCCGGCGAGGACGACCCGGTCTCACCGGCCGCCGCCGCCCGGCGGCTGGCTCGTTCGCTCACCCGGGCGACGGTCACCGTCGAGATCATCACCGGAGCCGGGCACGGGACCTTCCGCCAGGCCCCCGAGCGGGCGTTCGCGCACGTCCGCCGGTTCCTCGCTGACCTCGGCTGAGCCGCCCTCTCAGCCGCGGACGAGGGCGAGGATCGTGTCCATGGCCTTGCGGCGGTCCGCGCCCGTGCCGAGCAGGCCGTCCGGCACGATCAGCTCGTCCAGGCCGAGCTCGTTATAGCCGGCGATGTCGCGGGCCAGCTGCTCGGGCGAGCCGCCGATGACCGGCATCGACAACCCTTCGGGCACGGGCCCGCCGACCACCGTCAGCGCCTGCGCGGTGCGCGCGATGGACTTCGGGTCGCGTCCCTGCTCGGCGCAGAAGCGGTCCAGCACCGCCGACTTGTGCGTGATCAGGTCCGGGCGGCCCCACGCGTTCCAGGCGTCGGCGTAGCGGGCCACGATGCCCAGCATCCGCCGCTCGCCGCTGCCGCCGATGAGGATCGGCAGCGGGTCCTGGACCGGCTTGGGCTCGCAGACGGCGTCCTTGAGCTGGTAGTACTGGCCGTCGACGGTGGTCGTGGGCTGCCGCAGCAGACCGTGCAGGACCTCCAGGGCCTCCACGAAACGGTCCAGGCGCTGCTTGACCGGCGGGAGCTCGATGCCGTACTGCTCGTGCTCGTTGATCTGCCAGCCGGCGCCGACGCCCAGGGTGAACCGGCCGCCGGTGATCCGGTCGACGGTGGCCGCCATGTTGGCCAGCACCGCCGGGTGCCGGTAGGTGTTGCCGTAGACCAGCGTGCCGATCCGCACCCGGGGCACAACCGCGCCGAGCGCTGCCACCAGGGAACCGCACTCCAGTACGGGGGCGTCGGTCGGCCGGCCGCTGCCGGCGTTCGGCATGAAATGGTCGGCGATGTGGACGCCGTCCCAGCCGGTGTCGGCCGCGTGCCGGGCCACCTCGAGGACCTCACCGTAGGGTTGCCCGGCGCCGGGCCAGATCGAAAGTCGCATACCGGCACCCTGCCACGGCGTCCGGCGCCGGCCCCGGACCGGGGCGCTGATCGGGCGGGCCGGCGCGGTACCGTCATAGACGGTTGCCGATAGGACGGAGTGGCGCGATGACGCAGGAACTCCAGGAGGACTTCACCGATCCGGCGTTCCAGGCCGATCCCCACCCGGTGTACGCCCGGTGGCGCGCCACCACCCCGGTCCGCCGCGTCCGGCTCCCCAGCGGAGTCAACGCCTGGCTGGTGACCCGGTACGAGGACGCCCGTCAGGCCCTCGCCGACCCGCGGCTGTCCAAGGCCCACCCGGTCGGACAGGCCACCGACCGCGCCCTGCCGCCGTTGATCAACGCCGCCATCTCCCGGCACATGCTCTCGGCCGATCCGCCCGACCACACCCGGTTGCGCCGCCTGGTCGCCGGGGCCTTCACCGCCCGGCGCATCGAGGCACTAAGGCCGCGGATCGAGGAGATCACCGAGGAGCTGCTGACCGCGATGGCCGGCCGGGAGCAGGTCGACCTGATCGACGCGTTCGCGTTCCCGTTGCCGATCCAGGTCATCTGCGAGCTGCTCGGGGTGCCGGCGGCCGACCGGGACTCGTTCCGCACCTGGTCGAACATCATCGTGGCCGGCTCGGCGAACCGTGAGCAGCTGCCCGGCGCGATGCAGGCGATGGTCGCCTACATCCGCCGGCTGATCGCCGAGCGGCGCGCGCATCCGGGCGACGATCTGCTGTCCGGCCTGATCGGCGTCCGCGACGAGCAGGACCGGCTGTCCGAGGACGAGCTGTCCTCGATGGTCTTCCTGCTGCTCATCGCCGGTCACGAGACCACGGTCAACCTGATCGGCAACGGCGCCTGGCTGCTGCTCGACCGGCGCGAGCGGTGGGACCGGCTGCGCGCCGAACCGGCGTTGCTGGCCGGCGCGATCGAGGAGTTCCTGCGCTTCGAGGGGCCGGTCGAGACCGCCACCTTCCGCGTCGCGACCGAGGAGCTGGAGATCGGCGGCACCACCGTCCACGCGGGCGACGCGGTGCTGGTGGCGCTGCTCGCGGCCGACCGCGACGAGGGGCGGTTCCCGGAGCCCGACGAGCTGCGGCTGGACCGCGCCCAGAATCCGCACCTCGCCTTCGGCCACGGCATCCACTACTGCCTCGGGGCGCCGCTGGCCCGGCTGGAGGCCCAGGTCGCCTTCGGCCAGCTGCTGGCCCGCTTCCCGCAGCTGCGACTGGCGGTGCCGGCCGGCGAACTGACCTGGCGCCCGGGTCTCATCATGCGCGGACTGCAGAGTCTGCCGGTTGTCCCGGGCCCGGCCGACCAGCCGGCCGCCTCGCTCAACCGCTGAGCGAGCACGTGTTGGCCAGGTCGCCCGATTCCGGGCGGGCCACCGTGTGGCTGGGCGGGGGTACGGCCCGGCGCTCGGTCCAGCCGGTCAGCGCCGTGAACGCGGTACGGAAGCACGGCAGGATCGGGCGCAGCCGGTCGGGATAGGCGTCGTACAGGCCGTCGACGTGGTTGCCGCCCTCGATGCGGTAGTAGCGGAACATCCGGTCGCGGTGGCGGTCGCGGACCATGGCGGCGTACACGTCGGAGTCCTGGGTGATCGGCAGCAGCGTGTCCAGGGTGCCGTGCAGGGTGATCAGCGGTCGCTGGATCCGCCCGGTCAGGGCGATCCGGGCGATCGCCGCGCGGACCCCCGCGGGCCGGGTCGCGTAGTCGTAGTCGGCGTCGCAGGCCGGCGTGCCGGAGGCGCAGAACGGGGTGCCCGCCTCGGCCGGGCCGTCGTAGCCGGGGTCGAGCTCCTCGCGGTAGATGCGCTGGGTCAGGTCCCAGTAGACCCGGTAGTGGTAGTCCCAGAGGAACTCCGAGCCCGGTGCGAACCCGGCGGCCAGGATCTCGCCGTCCGCCTGCCGGGGGTACGCCCGCAGCGCCGGCGGCAGGAAAGTCAGCAGGCTGGGCTTGGCCGGGTGCCACAGCGTGCCCTCCCAGTCGACGCCGCCGTCGAAGAGCTCGGGGTGGTTCTCCAGCTGCCAGCGCACGAGGTAGCCGCCGTTGGACAGACCGGCCGCGTAGGTGCGCCGGGGCTGGTGGCCGTACCGCTGCTTGACCGCGGCCCGGGCGGCCCGGGTCAGCTGGGTCACCCGCTGGTTCCATTCCACGATGGCGTCGCCGGGGCGCAGGCCGTCGCGATAGAACGTGGCACCGACGTTGCCCTTGTCGGTGGCGGCGAACGCGTAGCCCTGGGCCAGCACCCAGTCGCTGATCGCGAAGTCGTTGGCGTACTGCTCGCGTACCCCGGGTGAGCCGGCCACGACCAGCCCGCCGTTCCAGCGTTCCGGCAGCCGGAGCACGAACTGCGCGTCGTGGTTCCAGCCGCGGGTCGTGTTGCCCGTCGACGTATCCGGGAAGTAGCCGTCGATCTGCACGCCGGGCACGCCGCTGGGGTTGCGGGCCCCGGCCGGGGTCAGCCCGGCCCAGTCGGCCGGGTCGGTGTGGCCGGAGGCCACGGTGCCCGCGGTGGTGAGGTCGCTCAGGCAAGCGGCCTGCTGACGTTCCGCGCCGGGCACGGTGGGTGCGGC
>NZ_JBEZGQ010000155.1:0-12310 GCF_040650095.1 Actinoplanes sp. NPDC048791
GGCGACCCGGACCGGGCGCGGGAGCTGCTCGACGCCGCCGAAGAGGGACTGCGCGGCGACTCCCCGTTCCCCGCTGACCACGCGCGCACGATGGTCGGCGGCGTGCGCGCCGGGCTGCTGCTGGCGGCTGGTGACCGGGCCGGCGCGCAACGGGCGCTGACCCAGGCCTACGCGGCCGCGCGGCGCACCGGCGACCTGCCGATCCTGGCCCAGGTGGCAGTGCACACCGCCGCCCTCGCCGAGGCGTACGGGCATCATCACGAGTCGGCCGTCCTGCTCGGCGCCGCTTCCCGGTTGCGCGGCGCGCACGACCGCACCGATCGGCAGGTCCGCGAGCTGAGCCGCCGGGGCCGGGCCGCGCTGGGCGAGGACTCTTTCGCCGCGGCGTACGGGAAGGGTTGGGAGCTGGACGCGCAGACGGCCGTGACCACCGTCGACCCGAACCGGCTCAGCCGATGACGGGTGCGGTCCAGTCCGGCGGCTCGGCCGGATGCAGCTTCGGGTCGTCGACCGCGAACGTCCGCACGGGTCCCGGCGGCGTGGTGGGACCCTCGAAGCGGACGGTGACCCGGCCCAGCCCGCTGCCCCAGACCCAGCCCGGTCCGTGCTCGTCGTGCCGGACGTCCTGCCCGGGCCGCCACTGCGTCGACACGGGCTCGGCGGGCCCGGACGGCGCCACCTCCGCCGGCGCCGCGACGGCCGCATCGACGTCCGGCGTGGCGGGTGCCGACGAGGTGAACAGGTCGTCCTGCGCGAAGTCGGTCAGCGTGGTCATCCCGACCCCGAGCAGCCGGATGCCGGCCGCGGTGTCGACGTCGGCCAGCAGCCACCGGGCCAGCTCGGCGACCAGCCGGGGGTCGTCGGTGGGCTGGTCCCGGGTCAGCGACCGGGTGATCGTGGTGAAGTCGTGGTGCCGGATCTTGACGGTGACGGTCCGCCCGGAGATCCCGCCGGCCCGCAACCGGCCGCCGACCCGGGCGGCGAGCAGGTCCAGTTCCCGGACCAGCCGGGCCCGGTCGGCCACGTCGACGTCGAAGGTCTCCTCGGCGGACACCGACTTCGCCTCCCGTTCGGTCACCACGGTGCGGTCGTCGTCGGCGCGGGCCAGCCGGTACAGCCCGGCGCCGTGGGCCTGGCCGAACCACTCGATCAGATCGGGCAGGGCCACCGCGGCGAGCTGACCGACCGTGTGGACCTGAGCGCGGCGGAGCCGTTCCTGGGTCGTGGGCCCGACCCCCGGCAGCCGCCCGACCGGCAGCGGGTGCAGCACCGCGCGTTCCTCACCGGCCGCGACGACCAGCAGCCCGTCGGGTTTGCGCAGGTCAGAGCCGATCTTGGCGAGAAGCTTGGAGGAGGCGGCCCCGACCGAGCCGGTGATCCCGCCGGTCGCCTCGGCGACGGCGGCCTTGAGCCGCCGCGCGACCGCGGTGACCCCGGCGGTGGACAGGTCGTGGTCACCGGCGGCGAGATCGAGGTACGCCTCGTCGATGGAGACCTGCTCCACCACGGGCGACACGTCGGCCAGCAACGCCAGGAAGACCTCACTGGTCCGGCGGTACGCGCCGAAGCGAGGTGCCAGGAACGCCGTCCCGGGCGGGCACCGCCGCCGGGCCTCCGCGGTGGGCATCGCGGACCGGGCCCCGTACGCGCGGGCCTCGTAGGAGGCGGTCGCGACCACCCCCCGCCCGGCGACCCCACCGACGATGACCGGCCGGCCCCGCAGGGACACCTTGTCGCGCTGCTCGACGGCGGCGAACATCGCATCGAGATCCACATGCAGAATGCTCGGCTCTCGTCTCACCCTCCCAGTGTCACGGGTGTCGGGCGAAGTCGGCGGGCTTGAACCTCCCGTTCGCCAGGTGATCCTCGATCTGCTCGAGGCTGCGGCCGGTCAGCTCGGGCATCTTGCGGTACAGGAAGAGGAAGGCGATGACGTTGAACGCCGCGTACATCCAGAAGGTCTGGCCCGTGCCGATCGCCTTCATCGTGCTGAGCAGGGTCAGGGTGATCAGCACGTTGGTGCCCCACAGCGACGCGGACTGGGCCGCGGCGCCCGCCGCCCGGGTGGCCAGCGGATAGATCTCCGATCCGGTCAGCCAGCCCATGAGCTGGATGCCACCGGCGGTGAAGGCCATGAAGGCGATCAGCGTGGCGATGATCCACGGCACCATCGACTTGCCGTCGTTGCCGGAGACGAAGAACCAGCCGAGCACCACGAGGGCGGCCGCGGCGCAGGGCAGGGTCAGCAAGGTCAGCCGCCGCCGGCCGACCCGGTCGATGATGACCAGCCCGACGAGCTGGGCGATCAGGTACGTCAGGCCCAGCGCGACGGAGACCCGCAGCGCCGTGGAGTCGGAGAAGCCGTTGTCGGTGAGGATCGTGGGCGTGTAGTAGACGATCATCTCGATGCCGGACAGCTGGGTGAAGATCGCCAGCCCGCAGCCGACCACGAGGGCCGGCCGCACCCACGCGGCCCGGAGCCCGGCCCAGCCACGGGTGCTGGCCTGCTTCTCGGCCCGTACGTTGGCCTTGATCTCCTCGAACTCGCCGGACAGGTCACTGTCCGGGTGCCGGACCCGCGCGAGGGCCTCCCGGGCACGGTCGGCGTGACCTTCCCGGGCGAGCCAGCGCGGGCTCTCCGGCAGCCGCAGCATTAGGGCGAACATGATCGCGGCGGGCACGGCGGCCATCCCGATCGCGACGCGCCAGTCGATGACCCGGGCCGCGCCGACGACGGTGGCGATGACGATGCCGCCACCGATCGCGATCTGGAAGAACAGCACCAGCCGGCCCCGGTAGGCGGTCGGCGCGAGCTCGGCGACGTACACCGGGGCGGTCTGCGTGGCGCCGCCGACCGCGAAGCCCAGGACCAGGCGGCTCAGCGACAGGGTGACCGGATCCGGGGAGAGCGAGGCGGCCAGCGACCCGACGACGAAGACGATGCCGATGAGCAGCAGCGTGCCGTGCCGGCCCCGGCGTTCGGCCAGCCGGCTGCAGGTCAGCGCCCCGATGACGGCGCCCACCAGGATCGACGCGGCGATCACCTGCTCCCACAGGTGACCGATGCCGAAGTCCTCGCCGATCTGCAGCAGGGCGCCGGAGATGATGCCGGTGTCGTAGCCGTAGAGCAGGCCGGAGACGGCGGAGACGAGCGCGACCACGATCACCGAACCCGTCAGCCGGGCCTCGCGCCGCGGCGGCGACAGCTGCGCCTCCGGCCCGTCCTGATCGGTCTGGCTCATCTCGGCCTCCGGGCGCAGTCACCATTCACCTGTGGCCCGGCAGTGCCCCGCAAGAACCAGAACTAACATGATCGATGCGAGGAGGCCGGGATGCGGGTGTTGATCGTGACGGCCGGTTCGCGCGGCGATGTCGCGCCTTTCACGGCCGCCCCCTCTCCCGAGGCCGCCCATTCGGTCTTCGCCGCGTTCCTCGACGAGCTGGGCGAGGGCGTCCTGTCCGCCGCGGCGGCCGGCACCGACGTTCTGCTCACGGCCTTCGGACCGGCCCCGCTGAGCCGCCTGGTCGCCGCGGGCCTCGGCATCCCCAGCGCGGGCGTCTATCTGGCGCCCGGGGTCCCCACCGGGGAGTTCCCGCCACCGGGCCGGCCGGCCGGCGGCGAGCTCACGGCCGCCGACAACGTCGCCGCGGGTGAACGCACCACCGAGCTCGCCCGCCGGATCCGCGCCGAGGACGGCTCCGCCGCCGTGATCTCGTTCGTCACGCGGCTTGAAGCCCAGCGTGAGTCGCATTCATGACCGACCGTGCGGACCCCCGGCGGGCGTAATCGACGTCGCGGAGGGTAGAAAGCTGTCATGGACCCGATGCGGCTGTCGTTCGCTCACCGCACCGACTACGCGGCTCTGCGGCAGTACGCCCGTACGGTCCTCGGCCAGTGGCAGACCCCCGAGCTGGTCGACGACACCCTGCTGGTGATCACCGAGCTGGTGGAGAACGTCGTGCAGCACACCGGCAACGGCGGTGAGCTGCTGCTGCACCGGCGCGCCGACGCCGTCCGGATCGAGGTCACCGACACCAGCTCCGAGCTGCCCCGCGCCTACGGGCCGGATCCTCGCCGCATCGGCGGACGGGGGCTGCTGCTGGTCGGCGCGTTGACGCGGGAGTGGGGGGCCCGTCCCAGCGGCCACGGCAAGGTCGTCTGGGCCGAGGTGCCGCTGACCGACCAGACCGGCACCGCCGCCGCGACCCGCTGACGGCTTCAGGGGCAGCGGCGGACGACGAGCACGGCGATGTCGTCGGTGGGTTGTTCGGTGCCGGAGCTCGCCATGATCGCGTCGCAGACCGTCTCGGCGGCGTCCGGCCGGATCGCGTCGGCCAGCCGCTTGATCCCCACGTCGATGATCTCCCCGCGGTGCTCGACCAGCCCGTCGGTGTAGCTGACCAGGACCGCGCCGGGCGGGAAGTCGATGATCGTGGTGGTGCGGACCCGGGCCGGGCGGCCGATGCCCAGCGGCGGGCCGACGGGGATGTACGGCACGCCCGCCGGTTGTCCCGGCACGGCCAGGATCGGTGGCAGGTGTCCCGCCAGCGAGATGTGCACGGCGGTGCGGTCGGGACTGATCATCGCGTACAGCGCGGTGGTGAGGTTGCCGGTCTCGAAGTGATGAACCTTGCGGTCCAGCAACGTGAGCACCTCGGCCGGATCGTCGGAGACCAGGGCGTACGCGCGCAGCGCGCTGCGGACCCGGCCCATCACGACGGCCGAGGCCAGGCCGTGCCCGGACACGTCCCCGATGACCACGCCCAGCCAGCCGGACGGGAGCGCGAAGACGTCGTACCAGTCCCCGCCGATGCCGAAGTCGTGCCCCGGCACGTAGCGGGCGGCCAGGTCCACGCCCGCGGCTCCCGGCAGGAGGGTGGGCAGCAGACTGCGTTGCAGGGCCAGCGCAGCCGCCTGGTCGAGCTTGTTGGACCGGATCTGCCCGGCCCGGCTGGCCCGGTCCGCGACGAGTTGCAGCAGGTGCACGTCGTCGGTGGTGAACACCCGCGGGGTGAGGCTGCCGATGTGCAGGACGCCGACCACCTCGTCACCGGCGAGGATCGGCACACCCAGCAGCGACCTGACGCCCTTGTCGAGCAGGATGGGATTCACGACGTCGTCGGGGGTGACGTCGTCGATGGCGACCGGCTGCCGGGTCTGCGCGACCCGGCCGGCGAAACCTCGGCCGATCGCCACCCGGAAACCCTGCTCCACCTCCTCCTCGAGGCCCTTCGCGGCGGTGGCGACGAGCTGACGGGAGTGGACGTCCACCAGCAGGATGACCGCGGTGTCGACGCCGAGCAGATCCCGGACGCGGTCGAGGAGCTCGTCGAGCAGATCGGCGGCGGGCATCCTCGACAGGGCCATGTCGGTGACGGCCTCGAGCCGGCGCAACCGCTCGGTGTCCTTGATGCCCTCGGCATTCACCACACGTGAAGCCTAGAGCCCCGCGACCGGCTCACGTACCAGGCACCCATGGGGTGGACCGTCGGCGCGGCGCGGCGCGGTCGGCGATATCGTTTCGCCGTGGACACGAGCGCAGCGACCCCTGGCATCGACCCGACCAAGGCGCATCCCGCCCGGCGCTACAACTACTGGCTCGGCGGCAAGGACAACTTCGCCGCCGACCGGGCCTCCGGCGACGAGCTCGAACGGCTGTTCCCGAAGGTACGCCTGGGCGCGCTGGCCAACCGGGCGCTGCTGCAGCGGGCCACCCGGTTCCTCGCCGCGGAGGCCGGGATCCGCCAGTTCCTCGACATCGGCACCGGCCTGCCGACCGCGGACAACACCCACCAGGTGGCCCAGCGGCACGCCCCCGACAGCCGGATCGTCTACGTCGACAACGACCCGCTCGTCATGGTGCACGCCCGGGCCCTGCTCGACAGCAGTCCCGAGGGCCGGACCGCCTACATCGAGGCCGACCTCAACGATCCGGACGCGATCCTCGACGACCGGGTCCTGCACGAGACGCTCGACCTGACGCAGCCGGTCGGCCTGATGCTGATCGCCGTCCTGCACTTCATCCACGGCCACGGCGCGGCCCGGCCGATCGTGCGCCGGCTGGTCGACGCGCTGCCGCCGGGCAGCTATCTGGTCGCCACGCACGCCACCTCCGACTTCGGCACCCCCGAGCAGCAGGCGCTCTATCAGCAGCTGGTCGAGCAGGGCAAGTCCGATGTCTGGACCCGCAGCCGCGCGGAGTTCACCGAGCTCTTCGAGGGACTGGAGCTGGTCGAGCCCGGCGTGGTGCCGGCCAGCGAGTGGCGGCCGGAGCCCGGCGCCGACATCCCCGCGACCTCGGACATCAACCTGTGGGCCGCCGTCGGCCGCAAGGGCTGACGGCGCCGCCTCAGGCCTGGCCGCCGGGGGTGACCAGGCCGGTCTCGTAGCCGAAGACCACGGCCTGGACGCGGTCGCGCAGGCCCAGCTTCTGCAGGATCCGGCTCACATGGGTCTTGGTGGTCTGCTCGGCGATGAACAGCGACGCGGCGATCTCGGCGTTCGACCGGCCCAGCGCGAGCAGGCGCAGGACCTCCCGTTCCCGGTCGGTGAGGCCGTTGAGCGCGGTGGCGCCGGCCGGGCGCCGCGGCCGGGCGGAGACGAAGTTCTCGATGAGCCGGCGGGTGATGCTGGGCGCCAGCAGCGCCTCGCCGCCGGCCACCACGCGGACGGCCCGCAGCAGGTCCTCGGGCTCGCTGTCCTTGAGCAGGAAACCGCTCGCGCCGGCCTGCAACGCGGCATAGATGTAGTCGTCGAGGTCGAACGTCGTCAGCATCAGCACCCGCGGCGTGTGCCCCTCGGCGCGGTCCGGGCCGAGCAGCTCCCGGGTCGCGGCCAGCCCGTCCAGCACCGGCATCCGGACGTCCATCAGCACGACGTCCGGGCGCAGGCTGCGCGAGCGCTGCACCCCGAGCCGGCCGTTCTCCGCCTCGCCGACGACCGTGATGTCGTCCTGCGCCTCCAGGATCGCGCGGATGCCGACCCGGATCATCGACTGGTCGTCCACGATCAGCGTGCGGATCACTCGTCGCCCCCGATCGGCAGCTTCGCCTCGACCCGGTAGCCGCCCTCGGCGCGCGGGCCGGCGGTCAGGGAACCGCCGACCAGCCGGACCCGCTCGCGCATCCCGGGCAGCCCGTGACTGGCCCGGCCGGGCCCCTCCATGGACTGCGCCGGCTGCGCCGCCGCGTCGTTCACCACCGTGAGCACAAGATCAGGACCTTCGACGTCGAGACAGATCGTGGTACGGGCGCCGGGCGCGTGCCGGATGACGTTGCTCAGCGACTCCTGGATGATCCGGTATGCCGCGAGGGCGACGCTCTCCGGGAGTGCTGCCTCGCGTACCGTCTCCGCCTCGCGCAGCTCGACCGGCACGCCCGCGCGACCGGCCGACTCGATCAGCTCGGGCAGCCGGCCCAGCCCGGGCACCGGCGTGAGCTCGGGGTCGGCGCTCTCGTCGCGCAGCACGGCCAGCAGCTGGCGCATCTCGCGCATGGTCGACCGCGCGCCGGCGGCGATCCGGGCGAACTCGGCCTTGCTCTCCGGATCCAGGTCCTTGATCCGGTACGACGCCGAGGTGGCCTGCATGTGGATCACCGACATGCTGTGCGCGACGACGTCGTGCAGCTCGCGGGCGATCCGGGTGCGTTCCTCGGCGACCGCCCGCTGGCTCTGCTCGACCTCGACGTCGTGCCGCGCGTCGGCCAGTTCCCGGCGGACCTCCTGCCAGCCCCGGATCATCAGCACGGCGCCGAGGGCGAGGGTCGACAGGATCGGGTAGAGGATCATCATCGTCAGCCCGTCCGTGAGGGTCCGGCCCCGCGGATCGAGCAGCGCCACCACGGTCAGCAGCAGCACGCTGCCCGACCAGGTCACCAGCGCCGTCCGCCGGCCGGCCCAGGCGGCGACCAGCGCGATGTGCGCGACCAGAGTGAACAGGCCGGTCACGGTGAGCGGCCAGGTCGACCCGGAGTCGGGCGGGATGGCCACCGCGAACACCGCGACGGCCACGAACTGCAGCACGGTCGCCGCCCGGGGCCGCAGCAGGATCAGCACCAGCGCGGCGCTCTGCGCGATGCCCGCCACGAACGCGATCAGCGGGAGCACGTCGAACTGGGTGACCGCCAGCGTCACGTTGAGCGGCAGCAGCGTGAACGCGAGGAAGCCGGCGATCAGCCACGGCAGCAGCCACGTCAGCACCGGGCGGTTGCGCCGGCCCAGGCCCGCCACGGAACCGGCCGCCGGCCCGGCGACCCTGGCCACGACGGGGCGGACATGCCCGAACGCGTGCCCGATCGCCCTCACCGCCCGCGGCAGGCGCGAGAGCATCAGCCGGCGCCGGCCGTGCTCCTGCTTCGTCTCCGCACGCGCCATCACGCAGCGACACTACCGAGATCGGTCCCGCGCGGCGTCCAACCGCAGAGGTATCCGACCCCCTACCCGGGGGTGACGCACGCCGGTACCGGAGATCGACGCCCGCCGCGGTACCCCGCGCTCACGCTTCGGCCCATGGATCTGATGAGTCTGGCCGGCCCGGTGATGACGTCTCCGCTGCTCTACCCGCTGCTCGCGGGCCTGTGCAGCCTGGACGGCGTGGTGCCGATGATCCCCTCCGAGGCTGTGGTGCTGGCGTCCGGCGTCTTCGCCCACGCGGGCACGCCGAACCTGGTGCTGGTCGTGCTGGCCACCGCCCTGGGTGTCTTCCTCGGCGACCACCTCGCGTACGGCCTCAGCCGCAGTGTCCTCGGCCCCCGGTTGATCAACCGCTCCCGGCACGTCAGCCGGGCCGTCGCGGCGGCGGGGCGGCAGCTCGACCGGCGTACCGGCCTGCTGATCGTGATGTCGCGGTTCCTGCCGGGCGGCCGGGTGACGATGAACCTGGCCTGCGGCACGGCCCGGCTGCCGCTGTCCAAGTTCAGCCCCGCCTCGGCGATCGCGGCGCTGGCCTGGGCCGTGTACACGGCGGGGCTGGGCTTCGTGGGCGGCGCGGCGTTCGTCGAGAACCCGCTGCTGGGTCTCGGCGTGGGTCTGGGGCTGTCGTTCGCCCTGGGCGGCCTCATCGAACTGGTCCGCCGCCGGATCAGCCACCGCAGGCCGCACCCGCGCAACCGCGTCGAGAATCTCCCGGTCCGCGTCGGGTGATCCGTGGCCTACTCGCAGAAGACGCGCACTTTGGCGTCGGGCTGGTCCACCTCGACGGTCATCTCGTCGAGGTGGTCCACGAGCGCCTCGAGCTGTTCCGGTTTGAGCTGGGTGAGGTCGAACGGCACGCCCGCCTTGCTCAGCTCGGCGTTGGCCTGACCCAGGGCCTGCGGCGGGATCAGAGCGGCCAGTCGCACCCCGGCGCGCAGCAGTTGCAACGGCACCCGCACGTTGACCCGGCCACGCTCGCCGTTGTCCACGGAGTCCACCACCACCCGCAGATACTTCACCTTGCCGCCGGGCCGGACCTCGAGGCCCGGCGCCGGCGCCGGGCGGGCCCGGTCGAGCGCGGCGATGAGCTGCTCGGCCTCCTCAGCGGTGATCTTGCCCTCGGCCAGCATGTCGAGGATGTCCCTGCGTTGTTCGGTCATCGCGACCTCTCCTATCGGACGGTGACGAGCACGGCCGTGCGGCCCTGCTCGATGTCGACCCGGGTGCCGGGCAGCGCCGAAACGGTGCGCCACCCGGTGCCGAGGGCCCGCGCCACGCTGACGCGGTGGACCAGACAGGCCACGGCCGCCACCAGGGTGGCGAGGACGAGGACGGGCAGGAGGACGAGCACCACGGGCAGGACCGGGATCCAGATCCGGATGCGGCGGCCGCGCGAGCTGTTCACCCGTACGGTCACCAGCTGCGGCATCACGTGTCACCGTCCAGCTCGGACAGTGCCTGCTGTGCGGTGATCTCACCGCGGCGCAGCCGGTCGATGACGTCGGCCCGGGACGGCGCCGGATCGGTCTCGACGAAGTCGAGCAGCTGGGTGATCCGGTTGAGCCGGGACTTGATCGTCGGATAGCTGACCCCGAAGATCCGTTCCATCTCCTTGATCGAGCCGTGGCACCGCACGAACGCCGTGACGAAGACCTGGTCCTCGACGGTGAGCTGAGCCAGTTGCGGCGGCTCGAACGCACCCTCGATCGCGATGTCACTGCCGGTCAGGCGGACCCGCTCGACCACGAACGGCCGGCCCCCGGTCAGGCTCGTCAGCTCCTGCCAGTCCATCGCCTGCTCTGTCATATCTCCAGTTGTACACGGTCGATGCTTAACTTTCACTATGTCGATCTTGAAATTATTAATCAGCGATCGAACGGACGGCGTCGGCAACGGCCGCGTGGTCCTTCTTGAGGATCGCCCCGTGGTTGCTGGTGACCTTCGCCGCGATCCGGATGTTCGGGTTGCGCCTGGTCACGGCGTCCAGACCGGCGCGGATCTTCTCCTGCTCGTCACCGCGACTGCCGAAGGACGTCCCGGACGCGACGACGTAGCGCACCGGGACGGTGATGCCGTCCAGCACCGGGCCCAGCGCCCGCTCCCGGGACAGCCGGCCGAGCTCGATGTTGCTGTCCGCCTGCTGAGCGGCGTTCATCCTGGGGGCCAGACCGGTCGGGCGCAGCAGCGGCAGGAACCAGCTCATCCGCCGGAACAGCTTGCGGATCCGCAGTTCCATGGCCTCGTCGAGCCAGTCGTGCGGGAACGCGCCGTCGACCAGGACCGCACCCACAGTGCGCTCCGGATTCCGGTGGGCCCAGTGCGCCGCGACGACCGCCCCGTAGGACCAGCCCACCAGCACCGCCCGGTCGACGCCGCGGGCCGCGAGGACCGCATCGACGTCCCGGACGGCCGCCTCGAACGAGTAGTCGGCCGACCGCTTCGACTTGCCGCGGGCCCGCTCGTCGTACGTGATGTGCCGCCGGCCCGTTCCCAGGTCCGCGATGACGCGGCGCCAGTATCCCTGGGTGGCGAACTGGCCGTTGAGGTAGACGACGGGGATGCCCGGACCACCGGTGTCGGTGACAGCCAGGGCCGTGTCCTCGACCGGCACCAGGCCGGTCCAGGTGGTGTTCTCGTTCATGGTCAGCTCCATCAGAGGCTCCGGGCGGCGATGTCGCCGTGGGCGGTGGTGGCGCGGATGTCGAGCTCCGCGGTGCCGTCGTTCTTGAGGGTGTTGCTGATCCGGCCGTGACCGGTGCCGGCGTCCAGGACCGCCGAGACCCCGGCGGCGGCGCCGACCGAGATGTCGCCGGACTGGGTGCGCAGGACGACCGTGCCGCGTACCGCCTCCGCGATCCGGATGTCGCCCCGGGTGGTGCTGATCTCCGCCGGGCCGTTGAGCCGGCCGACCTCGACGTCGCCGTCGACCGCGGTCAGGCGGACACTCCCCGCTTCGTCGATCTTGATCCGGCGGTACGCGCCCTCGACCGTGAGGTCACCGAGCCGGCCGACGCCCCGCAGCTCGGCGGCGGCCGACCTCGCCTCGATCCGCGAGCCGGCGGGCAGTTGCACGGTGACCTCCACGGAGCCGGCGGAGCCGAGGAGCGGGCTCTTGGGGGCGGCGGCCTGGATCCGCAGGACACCGTCGGCGTAGGAGACGGTGGTCTGTTCCGCGGTCCGGAGGTCGCCGTTCTTGGCGGGATCGGCCGGTCGCACCTCGACGACGGTGTCGGCGCGGTCGGCGGCGATGACCTGGATGCGGCCGGCCGGGATGTCCAGGACGGCGGCGACGGGGGCGGGGGTGTCGAACTTCGGCATCGTGTTCTCCTGAGCTCGTTCGTTGTTTCCGATGTGCGAAACGCTACGTTGCCTTTCTGGAGTCGGCAACAATGTTGTTGCACTGAACAAGCGTTATTGCAGCTCAGGCGAGCAAAGTCATTGCAATGATTGTGCCGCATAATGCAACGGGCACTTGCTCTTCATTGCAATGGACAGGAAGTGAACGCTATGGTGGCGGCGCGGAACAGCCACGGACCGAGGAGATCGCGATGCCGGGAGGCAGGCTCACCCAGCAGGAACGCCAGCAGATCGCGCTGGGAGTGGCCGACAGCCTCCCCTACGCCGAGATCGCCCGGCGCCTCGATCGTCCGACGTCGACGATCACGCGGGAGGTGATGCGCAACGGCGGCCCCACCGCGTACCGGGCCGACCTGGCCCACCGCGCCACCGAGCGCCGCGCCCACCGGCGCCGGCCCGCCGCCTCCCGGGGGGCGCAGACGGCACCGAAGGCGAACGGAAGCGACGCCGAGTCCGAGGCCGACTACGAGGAGACGCTGAACACCGTCCTATAGGCCTCCGGCCTGAGCAAGATGTAGGCCCGGGTGCTGACATGCATGT
>NZ_JBEZGQ010000156.1:0-12300 GCF_040650095.1 Actinoplanes sp. NPDC048791
TCCGGAAGGAGCGTGACCACGCTCTTGCCGCCGGCGATGGCCGGCGTCATCGTCTTGGCCCAGATGGCCTCCTGGCTGAAGATGCCCGAGCCCCAGCCGGGCCAGATCGACGTGCCGGCGGTGACGATGGCCTTCAGGTCGGTGGCGTAGTAGTCGCTCGCCTCCTGCTTCTTCACCCACTTCTCGGCGGCCGGCCCGTACGCGGGATAGCCGGGAGCAACCGCAACCTGGTAGTCGTCGGCCGTCGTGACGAACTCGGCGAAGGTCTCGGCGGCCTTGAGGTTCTTCGAGTGGCTGCTGACGAACCAGGTGCCGCCGCCGACGTTGCCGGTCACGGCGTCCTCACCCTGCCAGGCCAGCGGCGCGGCGACCCCGAGCTGACCGGCGGGCACCTTGAGCGACTGCGGGTTGTTGAAGATGGCGCCGGCGTACCAGGCCGGTCCGGGCATCATCAGCACCTTGCCGGAGTACTTCTTCACGAACTCCGGCGTGAAGACGCTGATGTTCGGCGTGGTGCCGTTCTTGATCAGCGTGTCGAGCATCGCGGCCGCGCGCTGGCACTGCGGGGTCGTGGTGTTCACCGTGACCGTCTTGGGGCCGGTGATGTCGTTCGCCTGGCACTTGCTGCCCCAGAAGAAGACCTCCGGGGTCCAGGCGTCACCCACGGTGCCGACGATGTTGCCGGGGTGCTCCTGGGCGACCTTCTCACCGAGGGCCTGGTACTCCTGCCAGGTGGTCGGAACCTTGTAGCCGAACTGGTCGAACAGCGCCTTGTTGTACCAGAGCACGACCTGGGCCAGGTCGTTGCGCAGGCAGTAGACCTTGCCGTCGACGGTGCACGGGTTCAGCGCGCCCGGGGTGAACTTGTCGAGGGTGTCCTTGGGCACGAGCCCGCCGTTGAGCACAGCCGCGAAGGCCTGCTTGCCGTTGCTCTGCTGGCTGGCCCAGGCCGCGTCGTTGTTCTGTGTCGAGAACACGACGTCGGGCCAGCCGCTCTGGGTGCGGTCGAAGAGCTGGATCTTGGTACGGAACGAGTTGGAGCCGTTGGCCGACCCGTCGTAGGTCACGACCTGGATCGGCACCTCCGGGTGGGCCTTCTTGAAGGCGTCGGCGGCCTTGGTGCGATCGGCGTCCACCCATACCGTGATGGGGGCTTTGTCGTCCTGGGTCACCTGAGGAAATCCAAAAGAGCCGGCGGTGGAACCACCGTCGTCGTTGCCGCAGCCGGCGAGGGCGACCGTGAGGACCGCGACGCCGCCGAGGGTTGTCAGGAGGGAGCGGACGGAGCGGGCACGCCTGGAACGGACCATAGTCGGTGTCCTTATCTGATCTTCCGTATTGACGCCGCGTTCATCGGCCCGAAATATAAGGGCATACGTATGATGTTTGCAAGGGAGGGCCGCGCATGAAGGGCACGACGTACGAGGGCTCAGGCCGGCTGCGGACGGTGTCCGTGGACGTGGCACCACCGGGACCGGGAGAGCTGCAGATCGCCGTCGCCTACTGCGGGCTCTGCGGCACCGATCTGCACATCGTGCACGGCGACATGGACGCCCGGGTGAAGAAGCCGCTGGTGTTCGGACACGAGGCCTCGGGCACCGTGGCCGCAGTCGGCGCCGGCGTCGAGGGCTGGGCGGTCGGTGATCCGCTGACCGTGATGCCGCTGCTCTGGGACGGCACCTGCGCCGCCTGCCTGGCCGGGCACCAGCACATCTGCCAGAACCTGGTCTTCGTGGGCATCGACTCCCCCGGCGCGCTGCAACAGCGCTGGAACGTACCGGCGTCGATCGCGGTGCCGTTGCCCGGTGACCTGGACCTGCGGACCGCGGCGCTGGTCGAGCCCGCCGCCGTGGCCGTGCACGACGTCCGCCGCACCGAGTTGCAGGTCGGCGACCGGGTCGTGGTCCTGGGCGGCGGCCCGATCGGCGTGCTCATCGCCTGCGTGGCCCGCGAGGCCGGGGCGGAGGTCCGGGTCGCCGAGATCGACGAGTCCCGCCGCAGCCGCATCGCGGCGCTCGGCTTCGAGGTGCTGGACCCGGCCGGCACCGACCTCACCGCCGAGGTCGAGAGCTGGACCGGCGGCGTCGGCGCCGACGTGGTGTTCGAGGTGTCGGGCGCGGCCGCGGCGGTCCGCGCCACCACCGCCCTGGCCAAGGTCCGGGGCACGATCGTCGTCGTCGCCATCCACGCCGCCGCCCGCGAGATCGACCTCCAGCGGGTCTTCTGGCGGGAGCTGCGCCTGCTGGGCGCGCGGGTCTACCAGCGATCCGACTTCGAACGGGCGATCGAGCTGCTGCGCCGGGGGGTCATTCCGGCGGCGGCGCTGATCTCCGGCGTCGTACCGCTGGAGGAGACAGCCACCGCCGTCGCGGACCTGTCAGCCGGCCGGGCCATGAAGATCCTGGTCGACGTGGCCGGAGCGCCGGCGGAGGCGAGGGCATGAGCGGACTGTTCGATCTGGAGGGACGGCTCGCCGTGGTCACCGGCGCCCGCCGCGGCATCGGCCGGGCCATGGCCGAAGCCCTGGCCGCCGCCGGTGCGGACATCATCGGGGTCAGCGCCCGGATGCACACCGACGACGAGGTCGCCGAATCGGTCCGCGGGCTCGGTCGCACCTTCGAGGCCCGCGCCGTCGACTTCGCCGACCGCGACGCCGTGACCGCGCTGGGCACCGAGCTGGCCGGGCGCGCGCCGGACATCCTCATCAACAACGCCGGCACCATCGAACGGGCACCCGCCGCCGAGCACCCGCTGTCCTGGTGGGACCGGGTCATCGAGGTCGACCTGTCGAGCCAGTTCGTGCTGACCCAGCTGGTCGCCGCGTCGATGCTGGAACGCGGCAGCGGCAAGATCGTCTTCACCGCCAGCCTGCTCAGCTTCCAGGGCGGCATCAACGTCCCCGGCTACACCGCCGCCAAGTCGGGGATAGCCGGGCTCACCCGGGCGCTGGCCAACGAGTGGGCCGGCCGGGGCGTCAACGTCAACGCCATCGCGCCGGGCTACATCGCCACCGACAACACCACCGCGTTGCGCGCGGATCCCGACCGCTCCCGGTCGATCCTGGAACGGATTCCGGCCGGGCGCTGGGGCCACAGCGCCGACCTCGCGGGCGCGGCGGTCTTCCTCAGCTCGGCGGCCTCGGACTATGTCTCCGGCACGGTCCTCGCGGTGGACGGAGGATGGCTGGGCCGCTGACCGTGCGCCTCGGGGGCATTGACAAGACATCGATACTTGCCACTCATGAGGCGCTTACAACGGACAGCCCTGGCGGCGGCCGTGCTCATCACCACCGCCGCCGCCGTCACCGCGATCCCGGCGCAGGCCGGGGCCGCACCGTCCACCGAGGACAATCTCGATGTCTACACCGGCACGCTCGACAACCGCCAGTGGGACACGCTGCGCACCGCCGGCCTGGCGGCGGACGAGCTCGGCCGCGCGCCGGTTCCCGGCCGTAAGGCTCCGGTCGAGGTGATCCTCGGCCGGGCCCAGGCGGACCGGCTCGTGAAGGCCGGCGTTCCCCTGGCCCGCAAGCCGGAGACCGCATCGACGCGCTCCCGCAAGGCCGCCGGTCCCACGGTCTTCCGGCCCTACCACACGCCCGGCGGCATCCGCGAGGAGCTGGCCACCACCGCGGCCCGCTTCCCGAAGCTGGCCAAGCTGGAGACGATCGGCACGACGGTCCGCGGCATCCCGATCCAGGCGGTCAAGGTCACCCGCAACGCCCGGACCGTGCCCGACGGCCGCCGCCCGGCCGTGCTCTACTTCGGCGGGCAGCACGCCCGGGAGTGGATCACCCCGGAGATGACCCGGCGGCTGATGCACCACGTCCTCGACAGCTACGGCACCGACCCCGCCGTCACCGGCCTGGTGGACACCACCGAGCTGTGGTTCCTGCCGGTGGCCAATCCCGACGGCTACGACCTCACCTTCACCTCCGACGAATACCGGTACTGGCGCAAGAACATGCGCGACAACAACGGCGACGGCCGGTACGGGCCCGAGGACGGCATCGACCTCAACCGCAACTTCGCCGAGCGGTGGGGATACGACAACGAGGGCTCGTCGCCGGAGCCGGACAACGAGACGTACCGGGGTCCCGCGCCGCAGTCCGAGCCGGAGACCCGGGCGATGGACGCCCTGTTCCGCCGGGTCGGCTTCGAGTTCCTGGTCAACTACCACTCGGCCGCCCAGCTCATCCTCTGGGGCGCCGGCTGGCAGGTCGAGACGGTCAGCCCGGACGATCAGATCGCCATGGCGCTGGCCGGCGACGACGCGCGCCCGGCCGTACCCGGGTATGACCCGGACATCACCGCCGAGCTCTACGTCACCAACGGCGACACCAATCACCACGCCCAGGTCCGGATGGGGACCATCGGTTTCGCCCCCGAGATGTCGACGTGCCAGACCGCCTCGGACTCCGATCCGGACGATGCCTGGCGACCGGAGGACTGCCGTACCGAATTCGACTTCCCCGACGACGAGAAGCTGATCCAGGCCGAGGTCGCCAAGAACATCCCGTTCGCGCTCTCGCTGGCCCGGTCGGCGCGGAACCCGGCCGATCCGGTTTCCGTGGTCGGCCGGTCGACCAGGGACTTCGTCCCCGACACCTTCCCCGATTCCTTCGGCACCACCCAGCAGGTGGCCGTGGTCGCCAAGCGCTCGCTGCGCAACGTGCGGCTGCACGCCAGGATCAACGGCCGAGAGCGTACGGCCGCGGTCACCGAGTGGCAGGGCGGCCAGAGGTACGGCGGCAGCGCGGACAGGTACTTCGCCGAGCTGCGGGGCACAGTCACCGGGCAGAAGCCGGGCGACCGGGTGACCGTCTGGTTCACCGCCGCCGGCGGCCGCAAGAGCGCACCCTTCACCTACACGGTCAACCGGCAGGTCGGCGGCGACGTGCTGGTGCTGGCCACCGAGGACGTCACCGGCATCGAGCCGGCCAACACCGACGGCGCCACCGCGGCCCGGTACGCGGGCACGTACGTCGACGCCCTCAAGCGGTCCGGGCACACCGCCGACGTCTACGACATGGACACGCACGGCCGGCAGGCCCCGCACCCGCTCGGCGTCCTGTCGCACTACCGGGCGGTGGTCTGGGAGACCGGCGACGACATCGTCCCGCGCAATCCGGGCCAGCCCGAGTGGGCCACCACCCGGGCCACCTTCGAGACCGATCTGGCCGTCCGCGACTACCTCAACGAGGGCGGCAAACTGCTGCAAGCCGGCCAGTACGCCCAGTACGCCGCGTCCACGGGGTACTTCTACCTCCCGCAAGGCCCCGGGGAGTGCGGTGATGGCGGCGACGACCTCGACTGCCAGCCGTTGAGCGACGACTTCCGGCAGTACTGGCTCGGCGCGGGGGCGTACGTGGACAACGGTGGGAGCGCGGCAGTGACCGGCACCGCCGGCAAGCTGGCGGGCTTCTCCGCCCCGGCCGGGGCGCAGCAGCACACGGCGGCATTCCTGAGCACGTCGAGCGAGCTGCCCGCGGCCCAGTTCCCGCAGTTCACCAGCACGGTCCCGATGGTCTGGCAGCAGGACGGGCCGGGACCCTACGACCCGGCCGACGGGGACCAGTACCTGTGGAGCGGGCGCTCGGACTCCTCCTACAAGCGGCTGACCAGGACCGTTGACCTGAGGACGGCGCAGGACGCGCACCTGCGGTTCAAGACCTCGTTCGACACCGACCAGGGCGCCGACTTCCTCATCGTGGAGGCGCACGAGGTCGGCACCGACAACTGGACCACGCTGCCCGACACCGGCGGCCTGACCAGTACGGACGTCGGGTGGACCTGCGAGTGGGAACGCCTCGACCCGCACCCGTTCCTGGCGCACTACTGGGCCGAGGACTGCACGCCGCACGGCTCCACCGGCGACTGGAACGCCGCGACGGGCAACAGCGGCGGGTGGAAGGACTTCCAGGCCGACCTGTCCGCGTACGCGGGCAAGCAGGTCGAGATCTCCATCAGCTCCACGTCCGACTGGTACGTCCAGGGCTACGGCGTCTTCCTCGACGACGTACGCCTGGACGTGGACGGCGCGACCGTCGCCCGTACGTCCTTCGAGACGGACCTGGGCGGCTGGACCGTGGCCGGGCCACCGCCGGGCTCCGCGCCCAACCCGGCCGACTGGACCCGGGCCGGGCACGTCTACGACTTCGGCGCCGCGACCGCCACCCCGGCCACTCTCTACTTCGGTTTCGGACCGGAGAAGCTGACCGCGGCGGATCGCACCGAGCTGTTGTCCCGGTCGATGCGGCAACTCCTGAAGTGAACGGGACGGGCCCACGCCGTGGTGGCCTGGGCCCGTCCGGTCAGCCGGTCAGGAGGGACGGGTCCACTGCTGGTTGGTGCCGCCGTGGCAGGCCCAGAGGTTGATCCTGGTGCCGCTGGCAGTACCCGCACCGGTGGCGTCCAGGCACAGTCCGGAGGCGACGCCGGTGATGGTGTTGCCGGCGTTGAGGTTCCACTGCTGGTTGGGCTGGCCGTTGCAGTCCCAGATGATGACGGCGGTGCCGTTGCTGGTGCCCTGCCCGCTGGCGTCCAGGCACTTGTTGCCGTAGACCATGAGCTGCTTGGACGCGGTGTAGGTCCAGGTCTGACCGCCGGCGCCCGTGCAGTCCCCCAGCTGGGTCTGGGTGCCGTTGGCGGTGGCACCGCCCGGCACCTCGATGCACCGGCCGGACTGCACCCCGACGATCCGGGTGCTCTGCGGGCTGCCGCCGCTCTGCGGTCCGGCCGCTGCCATCACGGCCTGCGCGGCCGCGGGCCAGCTGCCGTTGGTGACCGTGACGTTGTTGTTCACCACGTTGCCGCGGTCGCCGTTGGTGATGTTGGTGCTGCTGTTGCTCGTCCAGTTGCCGGTGACGGTGAAGTTGCCCATGTTCTCGCCGCCCCAGTAGTTGGCGGTGGCCCAGGTGCCGACGTTGTTGAAGACGTTGCCACTGGCGGTGTAGTACTTGGAGCCCTCGTCGAAGTAGAGCCCGAACCAGCCGTTGATCCGCTGGCAGTGGTTGCCGTCGATCCGGGCGCCCGGGTTCCAGGACAGCGTGTAGATGCATCCGCCGTCGGTCATCTGCTGCATCACGTCGTGGATGTAGTTGCCGATGAGCCGGTTGTTCGAGGCGGTCGTCGCCGTGGTGTACCGCGGCTGGTAGTTGTACAGGCCCCGGTTGGCGTACTGGTTGCTGCCGCCCGGCTCGTTGGCGCCCCAGCCGAAGCCGATCGACATGCCGGAGTACGGCATGTTGTAGACCTCGTTGTGCGACATGGTGGCGTTGGTGACGTAGGTCGTCAGGGCCGACACGTTGCCGCGGTACTCGACGCCGAGGTCGTGGATGCGGTTGTTGCTGATCGTGATGTCGCGGTTGACCATCCGCTGGTCACTCGGGTGGTGCGCGTCGGCGCGGACGCCGCCCACGACGATGCCGCCGGCCGAGCTGCGGGCGATCTCCGAGCCGGTGACCGTGATGTTGCTGGCGCCCAGGCCGACCCCGCTGGCGTGGGCGTTGGCGTCGTTGCCGATGCCGATGGCCATCTGGCCCAGGTTGACGAACTGCGAGCCGCTGAAGGTGATGGTGTTGGCCGCGGAGACCTGCACGGCGGCGGGCATCTGGTTCCAGTGCGGCCGGGTGGCCTCGAACTGGGTGCACCCCTCCTGGCAGGCGCTCAGGGCCGGCCAGTTCCAGTTGCCGGTCATGTAGGCGCCGGTCTGCTGGTCCGCGTAGCCCTGATTGCTGCTGGCCCCGAGCCAGCTGGTGCCGGTGAAGGTGATCCCGTTGAACGTGACGTGGTGGGCGGGGGCGTCGTAGGTGCCACCGATGTTCACCAGGGACTGCAGCGTCGGCAGTTCCACGCTGAGGTTGCTCATGTTCTGGCCGGCCGGCGGCGCGTAGTACAACGTGCCGGTCCCGGAGTTGAGATACCACTCGTTCGCCGAGTCCAGGAACTCGTACGCGTTGGTCAGGTACATCGGACCGGCCCGGTGCGGGGTGGTGAAGGTGTCGTAGCCGAAGGTGTTGTTGTTCCAGCTGGGCTGCTGCATGGTGATGAAGTTGCCGCTGATGCTCTGCACCGAGACGTACCGGTCGGTGAACGAGGCGACGCTCTCCAGCTGGATCCGGTTCTGGTTGGCCAGATTGTTGAGGTAGCTCAGCGCCCCGTTGGTGAACCGCAGGCCGGTGCTGCTGGCGGTGAAGTCCGACCGGTTCACACTTGTGCGCGCCCGGGTGGCGATGGCCCCGTTGACGTAGAGCTGGCGGCTGTCGGTCCCGGCGCCCACGTTGGCCTGCCAGATGTTGCGGCCGGCGTCGGCGAGGGTCCAGCCGGTGACCGCCCGCGCTCCGCTGATCGCCGGCCGGGCCGACGGCGCCGCCTGCCACACCACGGTGTGGCCGTTGGTGCCGGAGTCCTCGGCGGTCAGCCGGAACGGCGCCGACAGGCGGTACACGCCGTCGGCCAGCTGCACCACGATGTCGTCGGACATCGCGTCGTTCAGCGATCGCACGGCGGCCTGGGCGCCCGTCAGCGAGCAGGGCTGGGCACTGGAACACGCGGTGCCGGAGCCGGCGGGGGAAGCGTAGAGAGTGGTGGGCGCGGCCAGGGCGGGGGTCGCCCCGGCGACGGTCACCACCGCGGCGGCCACACCCGCCGCGGCGAAACCGGCCAGCACCTTTCTGCGCAGCGTGGACGGCACGGGCATCTCCTCGGGTCGGGGATCATCGCGGCGCGATCGGCACAGAGTCGCAGCGTATGACGTATGACGTTTGCTGCCGCCGACGTTAAGGCGGCGTTTCAACCATGTCAAGCGACCATTGTCGATGCGTAAATCCCGGTCCCGCCGGAGATCCCCGGCCCAAAATGTGTAATGAAATCGGACCCGACGAAGTCGTATTGACATCCGCCGATTTGTGTACCCATGCTGGCGAACCAACAGCACCGGGAGGCCATTCATGGTCGTTTCCAAAGGGCGCCGACACCTCGGACGACTGTTCGCAGCGGGCGTCACCGTCGCCTTCACCCTCGTCGCCGGCACCGCGGCCGCCGCGACCATCCAGCCCGGACAGAGCGCCCCGATCGTGGGCACCCAGTCCGGACGCTGCCTGAGCGTCACCAGCTCCGGCAACGGGACCCAGGCCCAACTGCGCGACTGCTCCGGCGCCGCCGGCCAGACCTGGACCTACACCGCGTCGAAGCAGCTCATGGTCTCCGGCAAGTGCCTGGACGCCTCGGGACAGGGCACCGCCAACGCCACGCCGGTCATCATCTGGGACTGCAACGGGCAGGCCAACCAGCAGTGGACGGTCGCCTCGAGCGGCACCATCAGCGGCGTGCCCTCCGGCCGCTGCCTGGACGCCAACGCACAGGGCACGGCCAACGGCACCACCATCATCCTCTGGGACTGCCACGGGCAGAGCAACCAGCTCTGGGACTCACCGGCCGACCCGACGCCACCGACCGGCGCCGGCCCCTGCGACCTCTACGCCTCCGGCGGCACACCCTGCGTGGCCGCCCACAGCACGACCCGCGCGCTCTACGGCTCGTACAGCGGCAACCTCTACCAGGTACGGCGCTCGTCCGACAACACGACGCGGAACATCGGTCTCCGGGCCGCGGGCGGCACCGCCGACGGCACCGCCCAGGATGCGTTCTGCGGCGGGACCACCTGCGTCATCACCGTCGTCTACGACCAGTCCGGCCGCGGGAACGACCTCTGGTACCAGGGTTCGAGCGTCGTGCCCGGCTCGACCCAGAGCCGCCCGGCCACCGCGACCTCCGAATCGCTGACGGTCGGCGGCGCCAAGGCGTACTCGCTGTTCATCAACCCCGGCAACAGCTACTGGCGCGACGGCCACCTGACCGGCGTGCCCACCGGCAGCGCCCCCGAGGGGATGTACGCGGTGCTCAGCGGCACCCACGTCAACAACGGCTGCTGCTTCGACTACGGCAACAGCGAGACCACCCGGGCGGCCGACGCGGCCGGGGCCATGGACGCCATCAACTTCGGTACGCAGTGCTGGTTCGGCGGCTGCTCCGGCACCGGCCCCTGGGTCCAGGCGGACCTCGAGTGGGGCCTCTACCCCGGCGGCAGCCAGTCCTGGAACCCGAACCAGCGGGCCTTCCCCAGCAAGTTCGTCACGGCGACGCTCAAGAACAACGGGACGTCCCGCTTCGCCATCAAGGGCAGCAACGCCCAGTCCGGCAGCCTCTTCACGCTGTACGACGGCGCCCTGCCGCCCGGCTACAGCCCGATGAAGAAGCAGGGCGCCATCATCCTCGGCAGCGGCGGCGACTGCTGCAAGCCCGGGGGTGGCGCCAACCTCAGCGCCGGCACCTTCTACGAGGGAGCCATGGTCGCCGGCTACCCGACCGACGCGACCGAGAACGCGGTCCAGGCCAACGTGATCGCCGCCGGATACCGCTGAACCACGCGCTGGCCGGGCGCGCGTAATTGTGTTATGCACGGCGGCATTCAGAAGTCGCAGGCCGCCGTGACAAATTCTCACCCTTGAATGCCTGGAAACATTCTGGCAACCTTGTGAATCCGGATGTTAACGTTCACTTCTGAACAGGTCGGTAATCGATGAGAGCTCTGAAATCCTTGCTCGCGGCCGGACTCCTGGTGCTGTCGGGCACGGCGTTCGTCGCTTCCGCAGCGACGCCGGCGCAGGCCCTGGACAACGGGGTGGCCCGTACGCCGCCGATGGGCTGGAACAGCTGGAACACGTTCTTCTGCAACATCAGCGAGTCGTTGATCCGGGGGATGGCCGACAGCATCGTCAGCACCGGCATGCGCGACGCGGGCTACCAGTACGTGGTGGTCGACGACTGCTGGATGAACCCCAACCGCGACGGCAGCGGCAATCTGCAGGCCGACCCGACCCGCTTCCCCAGCGGCATGAAGGCGCTCGGCGACTACATCCACAGCAAGGGTCTCAAGTTCGGCATCTACCAGGCGCCGCTGGACAAGACCTGCGCGCAGTACTTCGGCTCGTACCCGGGAGCGACCGGCAGTCAGGGGCACGAGGCCCAGGACGCCCGGCAGTTCGCCGCCTGGGGCGTGGACTACCTGAAGTACGACTGGTGCTCGCCCAGCGGCACCATCAACGACCAGGTCGCCACGTTCGCGAAGATGCGTGACGCGCTGGCCGCGACCGGGCGGCCGATCCTGTACAGCATCAACTCCAACAGCATCCACGCCAAGACCGGGCCGCAGCGCAACTGGGGCGATGTGGCCAACATCTGGCGCACCACCGAGGACATCCAGCTGGTCTGGAACACCAACCAGGTCAACGACTACCCGATGGGTGTCCAGAACATCATCAACGTGAACGTGCCGCTGGCCGGGTACGCCAAGCCGGGTGGTTTCAACGACCCGGACATGATGGAGGTGGGCCGGGGCACGCTGACCGACACCGAGCAGCGTTCCCACTTCGCCATGTGGGCGATCATGGCGGCGCCGCTGATCGCTGGCAACGACATCCGCAACATGACGGCTGCCACCCAGACGATCCTGAAGAACCCGCGGCTCATCGCCATCAACCAGGACACCCTGGCCCTGCAGGGCGTGCAGGTGGCGGGCGACAGCAACCAGCGGGTGCTGGCCAAGCGGCTGGCCAACGGCGATGTCGCGGTGGCTCTGTTCAACCAGAGCGGCGCCACCCGGACGATCTCCACCACGGCCGCGGCGGTCGGCAAGACCGGGGCGTCGTCGTACAACCTGGTCGACGCCTGGAGCGGAGCCACGACGACCACCAGCGGCACGATCAGTGCGAGCGTGCCGGCCCACGGGACGGTCGTCTACCGGGTCAGCGGCGGCACCGGCGGCGAGCCGCAGGTACCCGCCTCGACCAGCCTGGTCAGCACCTCGTCGGGGCGCTGCCTGGACGTGCCGAACAGCAACACCGCCAACGGCACCCAGCCGGTCATCTGGGACTGCAGCGGGGCGAACAACCAGAAGTGGACCGTGTCCGGTCAGGCCCTGCAGTCGCTGGGCAAGTGCCTGGACGCACCGACCGGCGCCACCGCGGGCGCCAAGGCGCAGCTCTGGGACTGCAACGGCGGCACCAACCAGCAGTGGACCTTCCAGAGCAACGGCACCGTCCGCAACAACCAGACCGGTCTCTGCCTCGACGTCTCCAACAACCAGACCGCGAACGGCACGCTGACGCTGCTGTGGACCTGCACCGGAGCCACGAACCAGCAGTGGACCCGGCGCTGACGGCGGTCATCCGCTGAGGTCACGACCATCGCAACGAGCGGCGGGCACCGATCCGGGGGCCGCGCCCGGCAATCCGCCGCA
>NZ_JBEZGQ010000157.1:0-12231 GCF_040650095.1 Actinoplanes sp. NPDC048791
GGCCCGCGGCTCGTCGTGGTTCTCGATGAACCGGATCAGCCGGTCCTGGAAGTCGCGGCCGGCACCGAGGTGCTTGCGCACGGAGTCGGCGTCCTCGTGCACCAGCCGGTCATACAACCGTTTGTCGTAGCAGAAGTCGAAGCCATGTTGCTGCAGCGTCCACTCCATGTCCCAGTACGCCTCGGCGATGACCACGAACCCTTCGGCGGCGGCCCGGACCCGGCCCAGGACCTCGGGCCAGAACTCGGCGTCCGGCGCCCGGCCCGCCCACCGGCCCCAGGTACGGGCGAAGATCTCGTTGGTCAGCAGCATCGCCATGTCGCAGCGCACTCCGTCGCACTGCGCGGCGATGGCCGTCAGCGTGTCGGCGGTGGCCCGGCGCAGGCCGGGGGCGAAGGCGTTCAACTGGGCGACGTCCGGCCAGGCCGGGAAGTACGGATCCCGGCCGTGGGCGATCACCCGGTCGCCGGCGGCGAACCAGCCACCCGGGTCGCCCGCCAGGTCGTGCGCCGTGCCGTTGACGAACCATTCCGGATGGTCGGTGAGCCACTCGTGGTCCGGCGCCACATGGTTCGGCACGTAGTCCAGCACCAGCCGCAGCCCGCGCCCGCGCAGGTGGGCCCGGGCCACCGCGAGGCCGGTCCGGCCACCCAGCCGCTCGTCCACCTCGTAGCGGCGGACACAGTACGGCGAACCGACCACGTCCTCGACCGCGAGATCGGGCAGCGCCGCCCGGAAGTCACGGCGCAGTCCCTCGTCCGCCTCGGCGATCGCCAGCCCGGCCGGGCTGCGCTGCCAGACGCCCATCAGCCAGACCGCGTCCAGGCCGGCCGCGGCGACCTGGTCCCAGACCTCGCAGGGAACATCGCGCAGCGTGACCGGACGGCCGAAGCGCTCGGTGAGCCCCGCCAGCCAGGGCCAGGTGTCGATCTCGTAGACCGCCGGTGCGGCCGGCCAGCCGGTCATCCCTGCTCCCCCTGTCCGGCCCGGCGGAACACGCCCGCCATTCCATGATCCAGCAGGTCCTGCCCGGCCAGCCCGGCGAACACCGTGGGGAAGACCGCCATCAGCCCGGTCCAGCCGGTCTGGTGGCTCGCGCCGAGTCCGGCACCGTTGTCACCGTGGAAGTACTCGGAGAACAGGATCAGGTCGCGCCAGTGTTCGGTGGCGAAGATGTGCTGGCCGCCGTAGCAGGGGCGCCGGCCCTGCGCGTCCGGCAGGAAGATCCGGGTCAGCCGGTCGGAGATGTCGCGGGCCGCCTCGAACAGCGTCATCCGCACGCCGGAGCCGGTCGGGTACTCGACGGTGAAGTCGTCACCATAGGCGACGTACAGGTTGAGCAGGGCCCGGATCAGCAGGACGTTGAAGGGGAACCACACCGGGCCACGCCAGTTGGAGTTGCCGCCGAACATCCCGCTGTCCGACTCCGCGGGCTGATACCGGACGGCGAACACCTGGTCGCCGGCCCGGAACTCGAACGGCTGCCCGGCGTGGTGCCGGGAGAGCGAGCGGATCCCGTACGGGCTGAGAAACTCCTGCTCGTCGAACACGCGCGTCAGGATGCGCCGCAGCTGCGACTCGTCGAAGAGCGCCAGCAGCCGGTTGCCGTCCCGGTCCGGCGTGCGCCCGTGGGTGAGCGCCGACGTCACGCCGGCGTGGCGGGCCAGGAATTCCTGCGCCTCGCTGATCAGCTGCGGATGACGCTCGACCACCCGGCGGTCGTAGACGGTGGCGGCGAGCGGTAGCAGACCGACGATCGAGCGCACCCGCAACCGTTCGGCCTTGCCGTCGGGCAGCCGCAACAGGTCGTAGAAGAAGCCGTCGTCCTCGTCCCACATCGCCGCCTCACCGGTGCTGTTGACCGCCACCGAGATCCACGCGAAGTGCTCGAAGTAGGTCTGTGCCTGCTCCAGGTAGACCGGGTCGTCGACGGCCAGCTCGAGCGCGATCTGCAGCATGTTCTGGCAGTACAAGGCCATCCACGCGGTGCCGTCGGCCTGGTCGAGGTGGCCGCCGGTGGGCAGCGGGGCGCTGCGGTCGAAGACCCCGATGTTGTCCAGGCCGAGGAACCCGCCCTGGAACACGTTGCGGCCGTCGACGTCCTTGCGGTTGACCCACCAGGTGAAGTTCTTGCCGAGCTGGTGGAACATCCGCTCCAGCCACGGACGGTCGCCGTGGCCCGTACGCGCCTTCTCCAGCTCGTGGACCAGATGGATCGCCCAGGCGTGCACCGGCGGATTGACGTCACCGAAGTTCCACTCGTACGCCGGGATCTGGCCGTTGGGATGCAGATAGCGGCGGCTGAGCAGCAGCTCGAGCTGGCCCTTGGCGAACTCGACGTCGACCAGGCAGCCGGCGACCGCCTGGAAGGCCAGGTCCCAGGCCGCGAACCAGGGGTACTCCCAGGTGTCCGGCATCGAGATGATGTCCGACGCGGCCAGGTGGAACCATTCGCCGTTGCGGATCCCGCCGGGGTCGAGCGGGTCGAGGCCATGCTCGGTCAGCCAGCGGTCGACGTCGTAGCCGAAGTACTGTTTGCTCCACAGCATTCCGGCCATGGCCTGGCGGACGACCTGCTGTTCCGGCTCGCTCAGCCGCGCTCCGAACAGGTCGGTATAGAACGTGTCGGCCTCGCCGCGGCGCGCCTCGATGATCGCGTCGAACGCCTCCGCCGAAGCATGGTCCGGGGCGCCGGGCTGATCGGTCAGCCGCACCCGCACCGTCGCCGATCCGCCGGGCGGCAGGTCGAGCACACAGTCCCAGGCGACCTTCGTGCCGGTCCGGCCGGGATTCACCGCGCCGGCCTCACCCTGTACGACGTACCGGTCGATGCCGTTCTTGACGTACGGCGTCGGGTTCTGCCCGCCGAAGAGGCGCGCGTTGTCGGTCTCGTTCTCGGTGAACAGCAGCTCGTCATCGCCCAGGCACACCAGCCACCGCCGGCCGAGCCGGTGGTGCACCGCCTCCACCGTACGGACCCCGGCCGGCGCATCGATCTGCCGCAGCTCGGGGCGGAACTCCGCCGGTGCCGCCTGCCAGGTGTTGCGGAACCACAGGGTCGGCAGCAGGCGCAGGGTGGCCGGCTCGGGCCCGCGATTGTGCACGGTGATCCGCAGCAGGATGTCCTCCGGGGACGCCTTGGCGTACTCGGCGATCACGTCGAAGTACCGGTCCTCCGCGAAGATGCCGGTGTCGAGCAGCTCGTACTCCAGGGCGCCACGGTCCCGCGAGCGGTTGACGGTGAGCAGGTCGTCGTACGGGAACGGCAGCTGCGGGTACTTGTAGACCATCCGGTGGTAGGAGTGGGTCGGCGTGCCGTCGACGTAGAAGTAGTACTCCTTGACGTCCTCGCCGTGGTTGCCCTCGGCGTTGGTCAGGCCGAAGTACCGTTCCTTCAGAATCGGGTCCCGGCCGTTCCACATCGCCAGGGCCAGGCAGAGCGACTGCTGGTCGTCGCTGAACCCGGCGATGCCGTCCTCACCCCACCGGTACGCCCGGGACCGCGCCTGGTCGTGGGGGAAGTAGTTCCACGCGTCGCCGCCCGGGCTGTAGTCCTCGCGGACCGTGCCCCACTGCCGGTCGCTGAGATAAGGTCCCCAGCGCCGCCATGGGCCGGCGTCTGTGAGGCGCCGTTGCTCGGCGCCCGTGCCATCGGTGTCGGGCATGGGCTCAGCGTCGGTGCGCGCCCCGGCGGGCACGTCATCCCGTCCGGATGAGTCGGTGGGGTGGCCGGCTCCGGACCCGTCCGGCGAACGTGCGCCTGCGGCCGGGATCTCCTGCGGCGGCCCGGATTTCATCCGGTACGGATGAGGAACTCGCCGGGCGTTCCGGCACAGGCTGGGCGCCATGGCGATGGGCCCGTTGGAACTGGTCGTGCTGTCCTTCCCCGCGGAACGATTCAGCGACGGGGCCCGGGCCGCGCTCCGGCACCTCCCGACCGAAGGCGAGATGACGGTGGTCGACGTGGTGGTGGTACGCACCGATGTGGCCGGGCGGGCCCGCGCGGTCGAACTGAGCGAGGTACCGGGTCTGCGCAGCCTGACCGGGCTGACCGGTGGCCTGATCACCCAGGTCGACGTCGCGGAGGTCGCGGAACTCGTCCGCGACGGAACCCAGGCGCTGGCGGTGCTGCTCGAGCACCGGTGGCTCCACGACCTGTACTCGCCCCTGGCCGTCTCCCAGGGCCGCATCGTCGCCCTGACCCATATCTCCGGCGCCCCCGTCGCGGCCGGGTCCTGATCGGACGACCTGCGCGACCTCGGCGCCGCCCTGGGCGCCTCATCCGCCCGGCATGACGCGGGCGGGTCACGCCGGCCGGAGGCTGACGGCATGACGAACGACTATCCGCTCATCGCCGACCACGGACTGATCGGCGACATGCAGACGTCCGCGCTGGTCAGCACCGACGGATGCGTCGACTGGTTCTGCGCACCCCGGTTCGACTCGCCGAGCATCTTCGGCTGCCTGCTGGACGCGGAGCGCGGCGGACACTTCCGGATCCGGCCCACCGCCCGCGTGGTGACCAGCAAGCAGCTCTACCTGCCGGAAACCGCCGTGCTGATCACCCGCTTCCTCACGGATGCGGGCGTCGGCGAGATCATCGACTTCATGCCGGTCCCCGAGAGCACGGTGGCCACGGACAACCACCGCCTGATCCGGGTGGTGCGCTGCGTCCGCGGTGAGATGACCTTCACCGTGGACATCGCGCCCCGCTTCGACTACGGGCGCGAGGCGTTCCGTACCCGCATCGGCGAGGACGGCGTCGTCTTCGAGGGCCCGCGGACCGCGATCTCGGTCTGCCTGATCAGCGAGCCGGACGACGAGCGGCTCGCCCGTACGTGGGTCGACGACGCCGGCGACGCGCACGCCGAGTTGCGGCTCGCCGCCGGGCAGATGCGTGGCCTGTACCTGGAGACCGGGCAGCCCGGCCCGATCCGCCGGGTGCCGGTGGACGAGGTGTGGCGGCTGTTCCACGACACCGTCCGGTTCTGGACGACGTGGGTGAACCGCTCCACCTACACCGGGCGCTGGCGCGAGACGCTGCACCGCTCCGCCATCACGCTCAAGCTCATGACGTACGCCCCGACAGGCGCACTGGTGGCCGCCCCGACCGCCGCTCTGCCCGAGCAGATCGGCGGGGAGCGCAACTGGGACTACCGCTACACGTGGGTCCGGGACGCGTCGTTCTCGGTCTACTCACTGCTCGGCCTGGGCTTCACCGACGAGGCGGCGGCGCTGGGCCGATGGCTGCGGGACCGGGTGGACGAGGGCAGCGGCAAGAACGGCAGCGGCCCGCTGAACATCATGTACCGGGTGGACGGCAGCAGCGACCTGAGTGAGGAGATCCTGCCGCACTGGTCCGGCTACCGCGGTTCAGCGCCGGTCCGCATCGGCAACGGCGCCGCCGGCCAGTTGCAGCTGGACATCTACGGCGAGGCCCTGGACAGCATCTGGTTCGCCGATCAGCACGGTCTGGCCATCGGTCACCAGGGCTGGGAGAAGATCTGCGACCTGCTCGACTGGGTGACCGTGAACTGGGACCAGCCCGAGGAGGGCATCTGGGAGACCCGCGGCGGCCGGCAGGATTTCACGTACGGGCGGCTGATGAGCTGGCTGGCGCTGGACCGGGGCATCCGCCTGGCCGCGGAGCGCGGGCGACCGGGCAGCGTGGAACGCTGGCGGGTCGAGCGGGACGCCGCCTACCACCAGATCATGACGCGCGGCTGGAGCCCGGAGCGCGGCGCGTTCCGCCAGCATTACGGCACCGAGGTGCTCGACTCGGCGCTGTTGCGCATGCCCACGGTGGGCTTCATCGCTCCGAGCGACCCGATGTGGATCTCCACCCTCGCGGCCATGGACGCCGAGCTCGTGACCGACAGCCTGGTCTACCGTTACGACCCGGCCGCGTCCCCGGACGGTCTGCAAGGCAGCGAGGGCACCTTCTCCCTGTGCACCTTCGCCTACGTGTCCGCGCTGGCCCGGGCCGGGCAGCTCGACAAGGCGCAGGTGACGTTCCAGAAGATGCTGACCTACGCCAACCACCTGGGTCTCTACTCCGAGGAGATCGGGCTCACCGGTGAACAGCTGGGCAACTTCCCGCAGGCGTTCACGCACCTGGCGCTCATCGACGCCGGCATCGCACTGAACACCGAACTCGACCGCCGCCCGGGCCGCCGCTGAGCGGAATCCTCATCTCCCGGGATGAGCTCCCGCATCAGCCGGGCCGGCGTGCGGCATGGTCCTCGACGGACGGCTGAGCCGGCAGTTCGACGCAGCAGGCCCCGGGACGCGGGGCCAGGCGTGGCTCGGCGACCTCGTCCAGGCCCGCGAGTATCCCGGTGATCATGCGCAGGTTGAGATCGCAGATCAGGGCGGTGTGCCGGGACGCCAGCGCGTGGAACGGACAGTTGTGCAGCCGCATGATCCCGGCCTGGAGGTGGGGCTCGAAGCCCAGGCCGCCGAGCGCGTCGAAGATGCTCGCCCCGCGCAGCCGCACGCCCAGGTCGCGCCCGCGCCCGTACGCGACCTCGGCCGGGCTCCGCTCGCCGCTCGCGGCCTCGGCCAGGATGTCGGCGATCAGTTCGTACTGCCGCTGCGGGATCGTCACGGCCAGGCCGTCACCGACGGGTTCGTACACCTTCGGGGCCCGGCCGCGACCGCGGGGCTGACCGGCCGGGGCTTCGTACCGCGCGGTGAGCAGGCCGGCGTCCACGAGCTTGTCGAGATGGAACGCCGCCAGGCTGCGGGACATGACGGTGGCCTCGGCCGCCTCTTCCCGTCCGACCGGGTGGTCCTGCCGGCGGACGTAGTCGTACAGCGCGCGGCGGGAGACGTCGACCAGGGTTGCCACGGCGGTCCAGCGGTCGGTCACCCCGCCAGATTATCACCAACCACCGCTATTGAAATTGCCCGGCGGGCGGTCCAGGATGGCATTAACACCAACCAGCGCTAGTGAAAATCAGAGGACCTCCGATGACCGTCACCGCAGCACGGATCACCCCTCGCCGGACCGCGGGCAACTCCACCGAGGCCGCTCGGGCGGCCGCGGAGTTCCTGACCGCTCTGGGCCTGGACCTGAGCGCTCCGGGGCTGGCGCAGACACCGGCGCGGATGGCCCGCGCGTACGCCGAGCTGCTGACCCCGCGCGCCTTCGAGCTCACCACCTTCGACAACGACGAGGGCTACGACGAGCTGGTCCTGGCCCGCTCGATCCCGATCAGATCGGTGTGCGAGCACCACCTGCTGCCGTTCATCGGGGTGGCCCACGTCGGATACCTGCCCGGCGACCGCATCCTCGGGCTGTCGAAGCTGGCCCGCGTGGTGGAGCTCTTCGCCCACGGCGCCCAGGTGCAGGAACGGCTCACCAAGCAGATCGCCGACTGGCTGCACCACCACCTGCGAGCCCGGGGCGTCGGCGTGGTGATCGAGGCCGAGCACCTCTGCATGAGCCTGCGGGGCGTCCAGGCCACCGGCGCCCGCACCGTCACGTCCACTCTGCTGGGCACACTGCGCGACGACGGCCGGTCCCGCGCCGAGTTCTTCGCCCTGGCCGGCCTCGGCAGCCACTGAACCACCGGACCCGGAAGGAGCAACCATGGCCGACCGTACCTTCGTCATCGTCGGCGCCGGACTCGCCGGCGCCACCGCGGCCGAGACCCTGCGCACCGAGGGATTCACCGGCCGGGTCGTCCTGCTCGGCAGCGAACCGGAGCGTCCCTACGAACGGCCCCCGCTGTCCAAGGGCCTGCTGCTCGGCACCACCGCACGCGACGACGTCCACGTGCACGACGCGAGCTGGTACCCGGAGCACGACGTGGAACTGCGGACCGGCTGCACCGTGACCGCGATCGACCGGACCACCCGGCGGGTACGGCTGGCCGGCCACGAGGAGCTGGGCTACGACAAACTGCTGCTCGCCACCGGCGCCGTGCCACGCGGGCTGCCCGTGCCGGGCACAGAACTCGACGGCGTGCTGCGCCTGCGTACCCTGGCCGACTCGGCCCGGATCGCCGCGGCCGTGGCCGAGGGCACCCGGCTGGTCGTGATCGGCGCCGGCTGGATCGGCCTGGAGGTGGCCGCCGCCGCCCGTGCGCGGGGCGCCGCCGTGACCATCGTGGAGACCGCCGACCTGCCGTTGCAACGGGTTCTGGGTGATCGGCTCGCCGCTGTCTTCGCCGAGCTGCACCGCCGGCACGGCGTCGTCTTCCATTTCGGTGCCCGCACCCGTGAGCTGCGCGGCACCGGCCGGGTGTCCCAGGTGGTCCTCGACGACGGGACCGTCCTCGACGCCGACGTCGTGCTGATCGCCGTCGGTGCGGCGCCGGAGACCGGGCTGGCCGAGCGGGCGGGACTACGGGTCGACAACGGCATCCTGGTCGACCGGCGGCTGCGTACCGATGACCCGGACATCTTCGCCGCCGGTGATGTGGCGTCCGTCGAGCATCCGCTGCTCGGCGCCCGGGTCCGGGTGGAGCACTGGTCCAACGCCCGGGATTCCGGGCCGGCGGCCGCCCGGGCCATGCTGGGCCAGGACGTCAGCTACGACCGCATCCCCTACTTCTTCACCGATCAGTACGACCTCGGCATGGAGTACGCGGGCTGGATTCCGCCCGGCACGCACACCGAGCTGGTGATCCGCGGCGACCTCGACCGGCACGAGTTCGTGGCGTTCTGGACGGTCGGTGACCGCGTCGCCGCGGGCATGAACGTCAACGTCTGGGACGTCAACGACGCGATCCAGGACCTGGTCCGGGCCGGGCTGGCGGGCGCCACCGTGGACCGGGCCGCCCTGGCCGACCCCGCCGCGCCGATCCCGGCCGGGTAGCCAGGAGGGCCGGCCGATCAGGCGGGCCGGCCGATCAGGCGGGCCGGGGCGATCAGGCGGGCCGGGCGATCAGGAGGTTTGGCGCGCGGCGTGGGTCTCGACGAGTCCGTCGACGCCGCGCAGGAAGGTCTCGCAGATCAGGACCGGGTCGAAGAGGCAGCCGGCCGCCATGGCCCCGTCACGGAGCATGACGAAGTGCTGCGCGGCCGGCTCGGCCGAGTCCTGCTGGATGCGCGCCATCAGGGTGTTGATCGTGTCGAGGAACCATTCCCGGTGGGCGAGGACCGTCCGGTGCACCGGATGCTCCGGGTCGGGATACTCCGCGACCGCGTTCAGGAAGGCGCAGCCGCGAAAGCCCGGGGACCGGATGCCCTCGGCGATCGACGCCGCGACGGCCCGGACGGCGTCCCCCGGCGACAGGCCGGCGGCCAGCACCGCTTCCACCTGGCCGCGGATGGCCTGGTCGGCCCCCTGCAGGTAGGCGACGACAAGGTCGTCCTTGCCCGGGAAGTGCCGGTAGAAGGTGGCCCGGGTCACCTGCGCCTCGGTGATGATCCGGTCGACGCCGACGGCGTGGATGCCCTCGGCGTAGAAGATTCTCGCCGCCGTGCTGAGCAGCCGCAACCGCGCCTCGGACGGCCGGCTGACGGTTTCGGTACGCGCCATCGGCCCATCGTAGCGACAGAACGTTCGGTCTTGACAACTCGACGACTCGCCGCCCATCATCGGCGGAGACAGAACGTTCGTTCTCTCTGCGGGCCCATCCCGGCCGGAAGCTCCGAAAGGACCACCATGACCACCCTTGCCGCCCCCGGCATCTCCACGACGGCGGCCGCCCTGCGGCGGCTGTACTTCGTCCGCTTCGCGTTCGCCGTGGTCTGGGCCCTCGTGATGTTCACGACCGCCGACCATCTCGGTCCCCTCGCGGTCACCCTGCTGGTGCTCTACCCGCTGTTCGACGTGGCCGCCGCCGTCGTCGACCTGCGCGCCTCGCGCGCCACCGGATCGCCCAACCTGCTGTTCGTGAACATCGCGGTCAGCCTGCTCACCGCGATCGGCCTGGCCGTCGCCGCCACCTCCGGCATCCCGGCGGTCCTGCGCGTGTGGGGCGCCTGGGCGGTCGTGGCCGGTCTGATCCAGCTGGTCGTGGGGGTCACCCGCCGCCGGATGGGCGGCCAGTGGCCGATGATCATCAGCGGTGGCATCTCCGTCCTGGCCGGTGGGGCGTTCATCACCGGCGCCTCCGCCGACAACCCGACGCTGACCAACGCGATCGGTTACGCCATCCCCGGCGCCGTCTTCTTCCTCATCTCGGCCCTCCGGCTCGGCCGCGCGACGAAGGGCAACTGACATGACGAACACCACGTACGACGTCATCGTCATCGGGGCCGGACCGGTCGGAGAGAACGTGGCCGACCGGGTCGTGCAGGGCGGCCTGACCGCGGCCGTCGTGGAGCGGGAACTGGTCGGCGGCGAGTGCTCCTACTGGGCGTGCATGCCGACGAAGGCGCTGCTGCGCAGCTCGGCCGCGCTCCGGGCGGCCCGGCAGGTGCCCGGCGCCCGCGAGGCGGTGACCGGTGGGCTGGACGTGGCCGCCGTGTTGCGCCGGCGGGACTCCTTCGCCTCGAACTGGGCGGACGACGGACAGGTTTCGTGGCTCGGCTCGGCCGGCATCGCGTTGCACCGCGGCCAGGGCCGGATCAGCTCGGAGCGGGTCGTCGAGGTGACCGGGCCGGACGGTGCCACGACGACGCTCACCGCCCGGCACGCGGTTGTCGTCGCGACCGGCAGCAGCGCCCTCGTCCCGGACATCACCGGTCTGCGGGAGGCTGCACCCTGGACGAGCCGGGAGGCCGCCGCGGCGAAGGCGGTTCCGGCTCGGCTCGCCGTCATCGGTGGCGGCGTGGTGGCGTCGGAGATGGCGACCGCCTTCGCGAGCCTCGGCTCCACCGTGACGGTGCTGGCCCGCGATGGTGTGCTGCCGCAGGCCGAGCCGTTCGCCGGTGAGCTGGTCACGACGTCGTTGCGGGACGCCGGCGTGTCGGTGCGCCCCGGCGCCGAGGCCGCGTCGGTGACCCGCGACAGCGACGGCACGGTACGGCTGACTCTCACCGACGGCGAGCAGGTCGAGGCCGACGAGCTGCTGGTCGCGGTCGGCCGTACGCCGAACACGCTCGACATCGGACTGGACCGGATCGGCCTCAAGCCCGGCACCTGGCTCACGGTCGACGACACGCTGCGGGTCCTCGGCGCGGACGGGACACCGGCCGGCGACGGCTGGCTGTACGCCGCCGGGGACGTCAACCACCGCGCGCTGCTGACCCACCAGGGCAAGTACCAGGCGCGCGCCGCGGGCGACGTCATCGTGGCGCGCGCGAAGGGCGAACCGGTCCAGGACGGCCCGTGGGGACGGCACGTGGCCACGGCCGACGAACGTGCGGTGCCGCAGGTGGTCTTCACCGACCCGGAGGTCGCGTCGGTGGGGCTGACCGCTGTCGCTGCCGAAGCCGCCGGACTGCGGATCCGCGTCGTCGACTACGACCTGGCCGCCGTCGCCGGCTCCGCCCTGCACGCCGACGGATACACCGGGCACGCCCGGCTGGTCGTCGACGAGGACCGGCAGGTGATCGCCGGCTGCACGCTCGCCGGGCCGGACGTCGCCGAGCTGCTGCACGCCGCGACGATCGCGGTCGTCGGCGAGGTCCCGCTGGACCGGCTGTGGCACGCCGTTCCCGCGTACCCGACGGTCAGTGAGGTCTGGTTGCGCCTGCTGGAGGCGTACGGCCGGAGCTACCAGGCGACGACGCCCTGAGTGCTCGGCTGGATGGTGCCGAGCTTCAGCGACTTCATGGTGAGGAGGCTGCGGCTGGGATCGGGGAAGTTCTCCTGGGTCATCACCACGCCCCGCTTCGACGAGGTGAGACTGCCGCGCAGCGTGTTGCCGGTCGGGCAGTCCGAGTCGTCCCGGTCGCAGGCCTCCCACTTGATCCCCTGGAACGCACCGGTGCCCGGCCGGAGCAGGATGACGGCGGACTCCCCCGGCTCGTCGACGGCGGCAGTCGGCAGCTGCACCCGTTCGTCGGCGGCGTTGTAGAGGCTGACGAACACGCGGCCGTCGACCCGGCAGGCGGTGTCGGAGTTGTTGGCGAGCGTGACGAGCCCGCGCTGGGGTCCCACCGCGGTCGGGTCGTCGCTCTGCGCGGTGACCGCGATCTCCAGGTCGCCGTCGCTGCACCGGGCGGCCTGCGGCGTCTTGCGCAGGGTCGGCGCCACCTGCGGTTCGTCGGCGGGGCCGGCACCGCCGTCAGCACGGCGAGAGGCCGGACCGGTGGCCGGCGCCGGGCCCGTACTGGGTGAGGCGTCGTTGCTGGACGGCGTGCTCTCGCTCGGCACGGGCAGAGTCCCCG
>NZ_JBEZGQ010000158.1:0-12226 GCF_040650095.1 Actinoplanes sp. NPDC048791
TCCCGCCGCGGCGGTGCCGGTCGCCCCACCGGCACCACCGGCCCCGGTGTCCCCGCCGGCGCCGGTGTCCCCGCCGGCCCGAGCCGAAACGACGACCTCCCGCGCCCCGAACGCGGGGCAGAATGGTTCGCGACCGGCGGACGCCGGTCCGGACAGCGGTGCCCAGGTGCCCCGGCCACGCAGGTCGGCCGAGGATGCCTGGCGGACCGCCGCCGACGAAGGATGGCAGCGGGCGATGGCCGCGGCGGAACCCTCCGTCACCGACACCACCCGTTCCGGACTACCCAAGCGGGTGCCCCAGGCCCAGCTCGTCCCCGGTGGCGTGCAGAGCAGCCCGCGCAACCAGAACCGTCGCAGCCCGGATGAGGTACGTGGCCTCCTCTCCGCGTACCACCGCGGTGTGCAACGTGGGCGTACGGCCGGCAGTGAAGAAGCTGCCGCGGGCGCCCCTGCTCCGAAGGAGAACTAACAGTGACCAGGCCCCCCACCATGCAGGACATGGGCTGGCTGCTCAGCAACTTCGCCGACAGCGTGGCCGGTATCGCGCACGTCGTCGCGGTCTCCGCCGACGGCCTGCTCCTGGCCTCGTCGCGGGACCTGCCGGCGGACCGTGCCGACCAGCTCGCCGCGATCACCTCCGGTGTCGTCAGCCTCACCGACGGTGCGTCGCGGATGTTCAACGCCGGCGCGGTGCAGCAGACGATCATCGAGATGGACAGCGGGTACCTCTTCCTGATGTCCATCAGCGACGGCTCGTCGATGGCCGTGCTGGCCGCGCGCAGCTGCGACGTCGGCCAGGTCGGCTACGAGATGGCTCTGCTGGTCGAGCGGGTGGGTGCCGCCCTGGTGCCCGCACCCCGTGAGGCCGTCGCGCACCAGGTCTGACCCGTACGACCCCGCAACGCCGCTGATGTGTGCCGGAAGGAGGTGACCGCACGATGGGACAACCGAGTGACCCCCGGGGCAACCTGGTCCGCCCGTACGCGGTCACCCGGGGCCGGACGGAGCCGCGTCGCGACATCCCCATCGAGGCGGTCCTGGTCGCCAGCCAGGCCGCCGTGCAGGAATCCCGGTTCGCCGGGCATGACAAATACCGCATCGCCGTGCTGTGCGAGCCGCGGGCGCAGTCGTTGGCCGAGATCGCGGCCTACAGCCGGCTCCCGCTGGGAGTCGCCCGGGTGCTCGTCGCCGACATGGTCGCCGACGGGCTGTTGACGCTGCACAGTGCCGCTCCCAAGGAAGGCTTCACGGAGCGGATGGATCTGCTGGAAAGGGTGTTGAGTGGACTTCGCAAGCTCTGAGCGGGCGGGGGCGCAACCCAAGGAGATCACCTCCGCGAAGATCGTCATAGCCGGCGGCTTCGGCGTGGGCAAGACGACCCTGGTCGGTGCGGTCTCCGAGATCGAGCCGTTGACCACCGAGGCAGTGATGACCTCGGCGGGACAAGGCATCGACGACGCGTCCAAGGTGCCCGGCAAGGAGACCACCACGGTCGCCATGGACTTCGGCCGGATCACCATGGCCGACGACCTGATCCTGTACCTCTTCGGCACGCCCGGCCAGACCAGGTTCTGGTTCATGTGGGACGAGCTGATCCGGGGTGCGGTGGGTGCGGCGGTCCTGGTGGACACCAGGCGGATCTCCGACGCCTTCGCGCCGCTCGACTATTTCGAGAACCGTCACCTGCCGTACCTGGTGGCCCTGAACTGCTTCGACGGCGCTCCCCGGTACGAACCGGAGGAGGTCCGCGAGGCCCTGGCGATCGCACCGCACGTACCGCTGCTGATGTGCGACGCCCGGCACCGCGATTCGGTGAAGTCCGTGCTGGTCGGGGTCGTGGAGCACGCGATGGCGACTCTGGTCGCCGAGCAGGGCAGAGGGTTCCCCGCGACCGTGGGGTGACCCGGCACGTCTTCTGCGTGGCGGTCCGTCTGGGTGGCGGGCCGCCGCGTTCTGCTCCGCCGGGCCGGCCCTGTCTTTTGCTCCGCCGGGGAGCGAACCGCTCAGGCGGGCAGGCGGTAGCCGCGTTTGACGACCGTCTGGATGACGCCTGGCGTGCCCAGGCCGGCGCGCAGGCGGGCCACCGCCATCTCCACCGCGTGCTCGTCCGCCCCCCGGGGCAGGGTGCGGAGCAGGGCCGCCCGGGACAGGACCCGGCCCGGGGTGGCCGCAAGCGCTCTCAGGACCGCCATCGGCGCCGGGGCCAGCGGCTTCAGGTCGCCGTCGACGATCGCCGCGTGGCCACGCAGGGTGAGTTTGTGCCCGGCCACCTCCAGCGACAGCGCCCGGCGGGGTAGCTCGTCCACGATCGTGCGGACCAGGGCGCTCAGCCGGGCGCGGGCCGGCGTGATCACCGGGATGTCGTGCCGGCGCAGCGGCGCCGCGGTCACCGGGCCCACGCAGGCGGACAGGACGTCGACGCGCAGGCTCTCCAGCAGCGGCTCGGTGCTCGGGCCGGCTGCCCGCAGCAGCGCCCCGACGGCCGGGGCTGAGGTGAACGTCACCGCGTCCACCAGGCGTCCGGTGATCAGGTCGACCAGGCGGTGCAGGGGAGCCGGGTCCACCGGTGGGGCCCAGCGGTAGACCGGCACCTCGATCACCCGGCCCCCGGCCGCCTGCAGCGCCTCGGTGTATTCCGGCTGACTCTCGCCGTGCAGCTGCATCGCCACTGTCAGACCCGCGATGCCGCGGGCGGTCAGGTGCTCCACGACCTCTTCGTAGCTCTCACCCTCGGGCGACCACTGGTCCTGCAGGCCGGCGGACCGGATCGCGGCCCGGGCCTTCGGGCCGCGGGCGACCAGGTACGCCCGGGAGAGCACCGCCCGCAGCGGCTCGGCCAGCCCCCAGCCCTCCGCCGCCTCCAGCCAGCCCCGCATGCCTATCCCCGTGTTGACCAGCACGATGTCCGGAGGCTGGGCCAGGCAGGCCCGGGTGGCCGCGCGCAGCTCCGCGTCGTCGGCGATCGGGACTATGCGCAGCGCGGGGGCGATCACCACGCGGGCGCCTCTGTTCTCCAGCAGACCGGCCAATTCGTCCCGGCGGCGGTCGGAAGTCACGCCAATCGTGTAGCCGGACAGCGACGCCGTGGGCTCCGCGAGCGCTGCTGCGGTGATCACGGTCCTTCGCGCGCTGCCGGCCCGTTCGGTCATCCGGCGGCCCGCCCTCCCCACACTGAGGTGCGGGGAGGGTTGCCAGAAAGCCGCGGCGTGGCCGACCGGTCCACCGAAGGGCACGCTCGGAGACCGCCGTCCTCAGCGTCGACCCGCTCCCATGTCACGCCTGCGTTCTCCGCCGTACCTCCGACCGGCACACGCCGCGGCTTCCCGGTGCCGAGCCGGTCAACCGGCTCGGCGGGCACCGCCAGGTCCGTCCTCAACCCTGGCGGTGGTTCGTGGGTGGTGCGACCGGGCGCGCCGCCGGGCCGGAGCCCTGGCCGCATCGTCGGGGTGCCCGCACCACTTGCCATGTCCGAAGCGTGCCGGGGGGTAATTTCGGCTCCGCGTCCCGTATGTTTCGAGCCTGCTAAGAGGCATTCACGTCAGCGGGTCATCACCGTGGGTGGAATCACCCGGCCCCATGTCGGCGTGCCGCGGGGGACCGCCTAAACTAGGAGCGCTACGTTATCCGGTCCCGTCTGCACGGCGGGCCCACCGCCCGTTTTGACCGCGCGCCGCACAGGCGGGTATTGTTGCCTGCTGTTGTGCGACAGCTGCGAGCACGCCCGTTCGGGTAGGCTCGATGTTCGTGCTTGACGCGGCCAGCGCGCGCCCCCAGACCGACGACGAGACAAGGTAATTCTGTGCGTACGTACAGCCCGAAGCCGGGTGAGATCGAGCGTCAGTGGCACATCATCGACGCTTCCGACGTCGTTCTGGGCCGGCTCGCCACCCACACCGCCACCCTTCTGCGTGGCAAGCACAAGCCCACGTTCGCCCCGCACGTCGACACCGGCGACTTCGTGGTGATCATCAACGCGGGCAAGGTCGCGCTGACCGGCAACAAGCGGCAGACCAAGGTCGCCTACCGGCACTCCGGCTACCCGGGTGGTCTGAAGCAGGTCGGCTACGAGGAGCTGCTGAGCAAGCGCCCCGAGCACGCGGTCGAGCTGGCCGTCAAGGGCATGCTCCCGCACAACAAGCTGGCCCGCCAGATCATCAAGAAGCTGAAGGTCTACCCGGGCGCCGAGCACCCGCACGCCGCGCAGCAGCCGGTGCCGTTCGAAATCAAGCAGATCGCGCAGTGAGCGCGGGCGAAGGAAACAGCATGACCGACATCGTCGAGCCCGAGGTCGCCGAGACCGTCGCGGAGCCCGCTGCCGAGGAGCCCACCGCTGAGGTTCCCGCCGAGGAGCCCACCGCCGAGGCCCCCGCCGCTGAGGTTCCGGCCGCCGAGGTTCCCGCCGAGACCGTCGTGGTCGTCGAGGCCGCCCCCGCCGCGGTGCGTGCCCCGCGCCCGGGTGACCGTCCGATCCAGACCGTCGGCCGCCGCAAGGAGGCCATCGTCCGGGTGCGTCTCATCCCCGGCACCGGCAAGATCACCTGCAACGGCCGCGACCTCGAGGCGTACTTCCCGAGCAAGGTGCACCAGCAGCTCATCCGCGAGCCGCTGGCCACCGCCGAGAAGCCCGAGCAGTTCGACGTGATCGCCAACCTGCGTGGCGGCGGCATCACCGGCCAGGCCGGCGCGCTGCGCCTCGGCATCGCCCGGGCGCTCATCACGAACGACCCGGACGACCGCCCGGCCCTGAAGAAGGCCGGCTTCCTCACCCGTGACTCGCGGGTCAAGGAAAGCAAGAAGTACGGCCTCAAGAAGGCCCGCAAGGCTCCGCAGTACTCGAAGCGCTGATCGCAGCGCTCGTCTTGCACCACGTCTGACCGGACGGCCGGGTGCGCCCCTCGTAGGGCGTGCCCGGCCGTTCGCGTTTCCCTCCCTCACAACACGGCACCGGCCCACCGCACCCGAGCAGGGGCGGGACCGGCGAAAGGAACGACCGCCATGGGGCGACTCTTCGGCACTGACGGCGTACGCGGGCTGGCGAACGGTGACCTGCTCACCCCGGAACTGGCCCTGTCGGTCGCGGTCGCGGCTGCCCGGGTGCTCATCGAGAGCGACGCCAGCCACCAGCCACTGGCGATCGTCGGGCGCGACCCGCGGGCCAGCGGCGAGATGCTGGAGGCGGCGGTCGTGGCCGGCCTGACCAGCGCCGGCGCCAACGTCGTCCGGGTCGGCGTGCTGCCCACGCCCGCGGTCGCGTACCTGGTCGGCCAGGCCGGTGCGGACCTCGGCGTGATGCTGTCGGCGTCGCACAACCCGATGCCGGACAACGGCATCAAGCTCTTCGCCCCGGGCGGCCAGAAGCTCCCGGACGAGCTCGAGGAGAAGATCGAGGCGGCCATCGCGGACGGGCACGGCCTGGTCGGACGCCCGACCGGAGCCGGCGTGGGCCGGGTGCACGACCTGCTGGACGGCGCCGAGCACTACGTCAAGCACCTGCTCGAGTCGACCCCGCACCCGCTGGCCGGGGTGAAGGTCGTGGTCGACTGTGCGAACGGCGCGGCCAGCGAGGTCGGCCCGACGGCGTACGAGGAGGCCGGCGCGGAGGTCATCGCGATCCACGCCGACCCCGACGGCCTCAACATCAACGACAACTGCGGCTCCACCCACCTGGAGGCGGTCCGCGAGGCGGTCCTGGAGCACGGCGCCGACCTGGGCCTGGCCCACGACGGCGACGCCGACCGCTGCCTCGCGGTGACCGCGGCCGGCGACGTGGTCGACGGCGACCAGATCATGGCGATCCTGGCCCTGGCGATGCGCGAAGCGGGCACCCTCACCGAGGACACCCTGGTCGCGACGGTGATGAGCAACCTGGGCCTGCGCCTGGCCATGAAGGACGCGGGCATCAAGCTGCTGGAGACCAAGGTCGGCGACCGGTACGTGCTGGAGGAACTGGCGGCGGGCGGCTACGCGCTGGGCGGCGAGCAGAGCGGGCACATCGTGATGCCGGCGTACGCGACGACCGGCGACGGCGTGCTGACCGGCCTGCACCTGATGGCGACGATCGCCAAGACCGGCAAGTCCCTGGCCGACCTGGCGTCGGTGCTGCACAAGCTGCCGCAGGTGCTGATCAACGTCCCGGTCAAGGACCGGCAGGCGGGCGCGGCGGCCCCGACCGTGCAGGCGGCGGTGGCGCTGGCGGAGGACGAGCTGGGGGAGACCGGGCGGGTGCTGCTGCGCCCGTCGGGCACCGAGCACCTGGTGCGGGTGATGGTCGAGGCCGTCACCGAGGAGCAGGCGCGGACGGTCGCGGAGCGGGTTGCGGACGAGGTCCGGTCGGCCAGTCCGGCGTAGCTGGTGGTGAGCGGCGGGGCCGGGCGGATCGCTCGGCCCCGCCGTTTCGCTTCGGCGGCCGCTTGGGCTTGGGCCGCTTTGCTTTGGCGGGTCAGGCGAGGGTGCGGAGGCGCTTGGCGGCTTCGTCGATGACGTCCTCGCGCTTGCAGAACGCGAAGCGGATGAGGCGCCGGCCCTGCTCCTGGTGGTCGTAGAAGACCTGCGTGGGCACGGCCACGACGCCGCAGCGTTCCGGCAGTGACCGGCAGAAATCGACGCCGTCCGTGCCGCCCAGCGGGGTGATGTCGGCGGTCACGAAGTAGGTGCCTTCCGACGGCAGCACGCCGAAGCCCGCGTCCGTGAGGCCGGCGACGAGCCGGTCCCGCCGGGCCTGGAGGCCGTCGCGGAACCCGGTGAAGTAGGAGTCCGGCAGGGCGAGGGCGACGGCCACCGCCGGCTGGAGGGGTCCCGCGTTGACGAACGTCAGGAACTGCTTCACCCGCATCGCGGTCGACACCAGCGGGGCCGGGCCGGTCGCCCAGCCGACCTTCCAGCCCGTGCAGGAGAAGCTCTTGCCCGCCGAGGAGATCCGCAGCGTGCGCTCCAGCATGCCCGGGAGCGTGGCCAACGGGATGTGCGGCGCGGCGGCGTCGGTGAAGACCAGGTGCTCGTAGACCTCGTCCGTGACGGCGTACACGTCGTGCTCCTGGCAGAGCCGCGCGATCAGCGCGAGCTCATCGCCGGTGAAGACCTTGCCGGTCGGGTTGTGCGGCGTGTTCAGCAGGATCATCCGGGTGCGCGGTCCGAACGCGGCGCGCAGCTCACCCTCGTCGAAGCCGTACCGCCCGTCCGGGCCGGGCCGCAGCGTGACCGGCCGCCGGACCGCGCCGGCCAGGGCGATCGAGGCCGCGTACGAGTCGTAGTACGGCTCGAAGCACACAACCTCGTCCCCGGGCTCGCACAGCCCCAGAATGCTCGCGGCGATCGCCTCGGTGGCGCCGGCGGTGACCACCACCTCGGTGTCCGGGTCGCGTTCGAGGCCCCAGAACCGCTGCTCGTGGGCCACGATCGCGGCCCGCAGCGCGGGAATGCCCGGCAGCGGCGGGTACTGGTTCGCGCCCGAGCCGAGCGCGGCGGCGGCCGCGGCCAGCATCTCCGGTGGCCCGTCGGTGTCCGGGAAGCCCTGCCCGAGGTTGACCGAGCCGGTGCGCACCGCCAGCGCGGACATCTCGGAGAAGATGGTGGTGCCGAACGGGCGCATGCGCCCGACGAGCGGATCGGCCGGGGTCGACGTCGTCACGACGCCAGCCTACGACCGTCCGCTCGGCTGCCGCTGACCACCGGGGGTCAGAACATCAGCTTGGTGCAGGCGGCGGTGATGAAGCTGCCCTGGCTCGTCTTCTGGGCCACTTCCTGGCCGTCGACCTTGGCGCTGCAGCTCAGCTTGCCCTCCGAGGTCGCGCCCCGGACGGCGATGACCGAGACCAGTGACGAGCCCTTCATCGTCACCGTCTTACGCCACGGCAGCGAGGCGTTGCGGACCCGCTGCGGGTCGCCGCCGAGCTTCTCCACGTACACGATCTCGGCCGGTCCGTCGCCGGTGACCTCGTACTCGACCTTGAGCTCCTGATTCGGATCCACGTTCGGCAGGTTCGGCAGCCCGGTGGGGAGCTCGGTCGGGAGATCGGTGGGCAGCTCCGTGGGCAGGCCGGGCACGTCGGTCGGCAGGTCCGGCACCTCGGTCGGGAAGTTCGGCAGGGAGTCGATCTTCTCCTGGGCCTTGTCGGTGGCCCGGTTCACCAGCAGCACGGCTGAGGTCACGCCGCCGGCGCACAGCAGCAGCACCACCGCCACGAGCACGGCGACCAGCGGGACGTTGCTGCGCTTCGGCGGCGGTGGGGTGGCGCCGTAGCCGGGCTGGCCGTATCCCGGCTGCCCGTAGCCGGGCTGGCCGTAACCAGGCTGGCCCTGGCCGGGCTGGCCGTATCCGGGCGGGCCGGGCTGGCCGTAGCCGGCCTGGCTGTACTCGGGCTGGCCCTGTCCGGGCTGGCCGTACTCGGGCTGGCCGTAGCCGGGAGGGGCGTAGCCGCCCGGAGGGGCGTAGCCGGGCGGCTGGTAGGCCGGCGGCGGGAACTGGCCCTGCTGGTCCGGCGGCGGGTAGCCGGCCTGCGCGTCGTAGTGCGGCTGTGGCTGCCCGGGCTGCGGCTGGCCTGCCTGGGGCTGGCCCGGCTGGGCCGGGAACTGCGAGGTCGGCGGGTAGCCGTCCGGCGGCCCGCTGCTCTGCGCGTTGGGCTGCGGCAGCGAGGCATAACCCGGCTGGAACGACGGCGCCGGCGGGCGCGGGGGCTCGGCCGACAGGGAATCGCCCGACGGGGACGACCACGGCTGACCGGATACGGGTTCTTCCGCGGGGTACGGCCGCGTCGGGTCAGAAGGCGGTGGGTAGCTCAATCGTCTCTCCAGAGCAGGCGTCCGCCCGACGGTACGCCCTCGACGCCAGGATCGGATCACCCGGTCGTGTCAGCCGTACGCCTGACCTGGCCGCGGGTCCGGGCGCGACCGGCCGAACGGCTCTTTCGATCACGTCCGATGCGCGAAAGTATGGTTCTTGCGCAGCGGCCGTGAGCGGAAGTCCGCTACGCTGCCCCCCATGTGTGGGATCGTGGGTTACGTCGGCAGTCGGCCGGCTCTGCAAATCGTCCTCGACGGGCTCCGCCGGCTGGAGTACCGCGGTTATGACTCCGCCGGCATCGCCGTCATCGACGACTCGGTCATCCTGACCGAGAAGAAGGCCGGCAAGCTGGCGAATCTGGAAAAGGCGCTGGTCGAGCGCGCCGGTGACGGCATCTCGGTCGGCTCGACCGCGATCGGGCACACCCGTTGGGCCACCCACGGTGGCCCGACCGACCGCAACGCCCACCCGCACCTGTCGGCCGACGGCCGGGTGGCGGTGATCCACAACGGCATCATCGAGAACTTCGCCCGCCTGCGCGCCGAGCTGGAGGCGACCGGCGTCGAGTTCGTCAGCGACACCGACACCGAGTGCGCCGCGCACATGCTCGCCGCCGAGATGCGGGCCCTGCGCGCCGCCGGTGCCGAGGAAGGCCCGCAGCTGCTCGCCGAGGGCATGCGCCGCGTCGTACGCCGGCTCGAGGGTGCCTTCACCCTGCTCGCGATGGACGTCGACGTGCCCGACGCGGTTGTTGCCGCCCGGCGCAACTCGCCGCTGGTCGTCGGCCGCGGCGACGGGGAGAACTTCCTCGCCAGCGACGTGTCCGCGTTCATCGAGCACACCCGTGAGGCCGTGGAGCTGGGCCAGGACCAGGTTGTGCTGATCACGCCGGCCGGCATCGAGATCACCGACTTCGCCGGTGCCCCCGCGACCGGCAAGGAGTTCCACATCGACTGGGACGCCTCCGCCGCGGAGAAGGGCGGCTACGACTACTTCATGCTCAAGGAGATCGCCGAGCAGCCCCAGGCGATCGCCGACACCCTGCTCGGCCGGCTCTCCGAGCGCGGCGAGATCGTCCTGGACGAGGTCCGCCTCACCGACCAGGACCTGCGTGACGTGGACAAGGTCTTCGTCATCGCGTGCGGCACGTCGTACCACGCGGGCATGGTCGCCAAGTACGCCATCGAGCACTGGACCCGGCTGCCCTGCGAGGTCGAGCTGGCCAGCGAGTTCCGTTACCGCGACCCGATCCTGGACCGCTCCACGCTGGTGATCGTGATCAGCCAGTCGGGCGAGACGATGGACACGCTGATGGCGCTGCGCCACGCGAAGGAGCAGAAGGCCCGCGTGCTGGCCATCTGCAACACCAACGGCTCGACGATCCCCCGCGAGTCCGACGCGGTCCTCTACACCCACGGCGGCCCCGAGATCGCCGTCGCCTCCACCAAGGCGTTCCTGACCCAGCTGGTCGCCTGCTACCTGATCGGGCTGCACCTGGCTCAGGTCCGCGGCGTGATGTACGCCGACGAGGTAGCGGCCGTCGTCTCCCGGTTGCGCCGCACCCCGGACAACCTGCGGGAGCTGCTCGCCGACATGGAGGACGTGCGGGCGCTGGCCCGTGAGCTCAAGGCGGCTCCGACGATCCTGTTCATCGGCCGGCACGTGGGCTTCCCGGTCGCCCTGGAGGGGGCGCTGAAGCTCAAGGAGCTGGCGTACATGCACGCCGAGGGTTTCGCCGCCGGTGAGCTGAAGCACGGCCCGATCTCGCTGATCGACGACGGCACCCCGGTGGTGTGCGTGGTGCCGTCGCCGGCCGGCCGTGGCGTGCTGCGGGACAAGGTCGTCTCCAACATCCAGGAGGTACGCGCCCGCGGGGCACGCACCATCGTCATCGCCGAGGAGGGCGACGACGCGGTGGCTGCCTACGCCGACCACCTCATCACCGTGCCGCGTACGCCGACCCTGCTGGCCCCGCTCATGACCACCGTGCCGTTGCAGATCCTCGCCTGCGAGATCGCCGCCGCCCGGGGTCACGACGTCGACCAGCCGCGCAACCTGGCCAAGTCCGTCACCGTGGAATGACATCGCCCCGCCCCACCGCGATGTCCGCGAGCGCGTCGAGCGCCGCGCTGCCGGGCTCCCAGTAGCCGAGGTGCCCGGCGTCCGGCTCGCTCGCGAACACGCGGGCGCCGAACGCCGGGTCACTCGGATTGGTGCCGAAGTAGAGGTCGTCCTCCGGCCGGGTGAAGGCCAGCAAGGCGCCACCCGGCACGGCCTGGCTCAGGGCCAGGTCCTCGACCAGGCTCCGCGGCGACACGGCCGCCCATTGGATGACGTCCGAGTGCGAGGTCGAGGACCACACCCGGTCCGCCGGCACTCCCAGCTCCGCCGCGGAGTCCACGCCCACGCCGGGTGAACCGACGAAGACGACGTCGTCGGTGGCCAGACCGGGCTGTGCTGCCGCGGTGCCTACGACCAGCGATCCGTAGCTGTGCCCGAGCACGGTCTGGTGCGCCGGTGCGCCCAGGTGAGTGGCCCGTAACCCGTCCTGGAACCGGCGTAGCCCGACGGCCCCGGCGGTGGCCTGGGAGCGGCTCGCGGCCTCGTGCACGAAGTCCGGAGCGTCGTAGCCCAGCCACATGACGGTGCTGGTGGCGTGCTGCGGGGCCAGTTCGGTCGCGCGGGTGGCGATCCGCTCGGCGCGGGCCAGCTCACCGCCGTACGAGGCGAGGTCGGCGGTCATGCCGGGCACCTGGGTCAGCACGTGCGCGGCCCGGTCCGGGTCGCCCAGCGCGACCACAGCCCGGCCCTCGCCCGCCGGGTCGAGCTGCAGGAGGTACGCCCGCGGCCCGTCCCCGTCGGCGAGCCGGTTCCGTAGCGCGTCGAGTCCGCGGAGCCGGGCCGGCAGCTCGTCGAGGGTCAGCCTGTTCGCCAGGTCCCGGACGCCGGCCGGAACGCCGTCCAGCGGACCCAGCCGGCCCGGTTCGGTGGCGAGCAGCCAACGGCGCTGCGCCGGAGTCAGCGCCTCCCACCACTGCCGCACCTGCGCCGGCGTGGCGGTGCAGGACGGCGGAGCACCCGTCGGCGGGCTTGCTGTCCCACCCGTGTCCAGCTCACTGAGCCGGCTCGTGGCAGCGCCGTCCGCCTCCGCGGCGATGGTCAGTGCCGCTGTGATGGTCGCCGCAGTGTCGCGTACGGCTGCTGCTGGAAGTCCGCTCACCGTGCCGTTATCGGCGACCGTGACGCCCGCCGGGGTGCCTCCCAGCATCGACCTGCTCCTGGCCAGAGCCGCGGCGAACTCGCTCAGCGCCTGGTCGGCGATCCAGCAACCCAGCCGGAAGAGGTTGAGCCGGCGGATCAACGTGGCGAGGTGCGCCGTGGCGGCGTCGGCGGCCGAGCCGGTCCAGATCGTGCGGAGGCGGGTGGCGTGGGCGCGCAGCTCGGCGG
>NZ_JBEZGQ010000159.1:0-12160 GCF_040650095.1 Actinoplanes sp. NPDC048791
AAAGTGGCCGCCATTGCGGCCACTTTTTACCAAGATCTACCGATTTGGGTTCCTTTCTGAGGCGCAAGCAAGGAGACAGGGGGGCCTTGGGGACTACTCGGAAGGTCAGTCCGGACCCTCGCACAGCTGCGTCGTGAGCGCGACCATCTCGTGCAACCTCCCGTTACCCGAGAATAGAATCGCCATACTCACCGTTACCGCCTTCGCGACCCAGGACAGCGTCGCCTCCGGGATCTGCGGTTGACACAGGGCACTCCCGCCGAGACCGGGCGAGGGTGACCAATCGCCTGGCGGCTCATGGACGGCCACCTTCACCCTGCCAGGTCCGTGCTTGATTCAACCCGCGGCGGTTACTCGACACCGGCCAGCCGGAGCAGGGCGGCGGTAGCGGCCGCGGCGAGGACGACCACGACGAACGGCGCCCGGCGCCAGGCCAGCAGGGCGCCGACCAGGACGCCGGCCGGGCGGGCAATGCCGGCGAAGCCCGTCCCCTCCATCAGGGCGGCCGTGGTCGCCAGGGCCGCCAGCAGCGCTGCCGCGGCCATCGGGAGCAGGCGCTGGAGCTGGTCGGAGAGCTCGAGGCGGTCGCGCAGCACCACGCCGGCCAGCCGCATCGTGTAGGTGCCCACGGCCAGGGTCAGAATCGCCGCAATCAACATGACGCCTCCTCAGACTCGGTGCACCGGTCGGACCCGGGCGGCGGGCCGCCCCGGCCGCGGCGCGCGCGCCGCCGGCCCCGCCCGCGCCCGCGCCCCCCCCCCCGGTCCGGCCGTCAGCCGACGCTCACCGAAACCCCGGTGCCGTCGCCCGCCAGGTATCGCGCCGACCGGTGCCACTCCACGTTCCTGAGCACTTCGTGGATGGCCTCCCAGCTCGACGTCCGGAACGCGATCAGGAGGACGGCCGCTGGTCGCAGCCGGCGGATGTGGTCCAGGTCGGGACCCTCCAGCTCGGCGAAACTGGGCGAGTCCGGGGCCTCCAGGGAGACCTCCCAGGCAGGCCCGTCGCCGAGCCGGCACAGGAGGTACTCCCCGCCGCGATCCTCACTCCGGTGCTGCACCTGCACGCCCTGCGCGGCGAGCGAGCGTTCCACCCCGGCCAGTGTGACCGACTCGAAGACCAGCACGAACATCGCGTCCATCTACGGCCTCAACACTTCCAGCAACCGCGTCTACGACATCCAGCCGGGCTTCCTCACCCTGCTGTCGGACGGCGAACGGATCACCGGGCGGCGCCGCTGGATCGGACCTCCACCGTGGCCGGAGCCATGTCGTCCGAGCTCATCCTGGCCTCGAGGCCGGCGGATTGCAGGATCCCCAGGATCGCGGTCGCCATCAGGTGCTTGACCCGTCCCATGTGCAGGACTGCCTCGTGCTCCGTCTCTCCCGCCATCAGCTTGTCGAACGCGACGGAGCTCAATGCCTCGGACGGCGTCCAGACCACCGCGACGAAACCGTCATCCGGTTCGACACCGAAGCCGCCGGTCTGCGGATCGTCGAATGACGAAGCCTGCAGTCCGGCGGCCTGCAACTCCCGCGCCACTGTGGTCTCGAGTGCCTCGTCAGCCATTCGCCGAGACTAATCCATTCACCGCACCACGACAAAGGGGCCCGGGAATTCGTTCCCCGGGCCCCTCGCCGCACTACCGTCCGCCGCTGGCTCTTCGAATCATTCCCGCCAGCATCTCATTGGCCACGGAATTGACCAGCGCATTGTCACCCCAGGGCACCGACCAGGTCACCCGCGCATTGTCCGCCAGATAACCGGAGAGCTTGCTCGCACACGCGGAGCAGGGTTGCCGTTCGCTGTACAGTTCGGTGATTTTCCCGACGTTGTTGCCCTTGGCCTTCATCGCGTTGATCTGGTCGATGATGTGGTCCTCGGAATGGTAGCCGTCACCCTTGCTGAAGCCGGTGACCAGGCCGTTGTGACCGTCGACCTTGGCCACCGCGACGTTGCCGCCGGGCGCCTTGGTCCGCGGGCCGGTGGGGAATCCGCCACCCCCACGGGCCTTGTACGCCGCAGTGCTGAGACCGTCGCTGTTGTACGGGATCTTCCCACCGCAGTTGTGCACCAGAACCGTGGCGGTCCCGACGACGACGTAGTACGTGTGGATGCCGTCGACGGTCAGGTTGTGGACCTGCCGGGTCTCCTTCCAGGTGTGCGTCGCCTTGACCTCGAGGAGCTTGCCGTCGGCGTCCTCGACCAGGTCGCCGGTCTGCAGCTCCGCGGCGGGGACGAACTTGCCCAGCTGGTCGACCCAGAACGGGTGGCCGTCGGTCGCGATGACGCTTCCCGTGGCTTTCCCGGCCGCGCCGTCGGTGTCGACGGTGATCTCGACCAGCTGCTTTTCTCCGTCACCGGTGATCAGGTCGGTGACCGGCCGGCTCTCGGTGATCCCCAGCTCCGGGTCGCCGGCCAGCACCTCATCGCCGAGGTCGATGTCCTCGATGGGCTTGAGCGAGCCGTCCGCCATGAGCACGGCCGTGCCGGGCACGAAGCTGTTGCTCGCACAACTGCCCCCACGGGAGGCCGCCGTGCCGCCGCTCTTCGCGCCACCGCCACCGCCGCCACCTCGTGCCTTGGCTGGTCCTGCGCTCCCACCGCCGCCGGTCGCCTTGGCACCGCCGGTCGGGCCACCGCCGCCGGACGACGCCTTGGCGGGCGACGGTGCGGCTTTACCGCCACCCTGGGCCGCGTTGGCGGCCTTCGACCCGCTGCGTGCGGCGTCGGCCCCCTTGGCCGCCGACTGGGCGGCGTCCACGCCCTTGGCGGCGTACTTGGCGCCCTTGGCCGCGCTGGCCGCGTAGCCGGCGAACGGGATCGCCGAGGCCGCCGACAGGGCCGCGTTGCCGTAGTCGCCCTCGGCCGCGTACCAGGCCGCGTTGGCCAGGTCGGCGACCTCTCCGACACCGGGTACGAGGCCGGCGACGTCCAGCGCCGCGTGGCCGACGTCGCTGAGGGAGAAGTGGCCGTCGATCTCCACCTGGGAGATCGGGTTGCCGCCGCCGAACGCGTACCGGTTGTTGGTGAACGGATCGGTCGACAGGTTCATGTCGTCCAGGGCGCCGTTGTAGCTGTCCTGGGTCAGGAACCGGTTCAGGCCGGGGTCGTAGTCACGGAACCCCATGTCGTACGAGCCGGAGGACTGGTCGAACCGCTTGCCGTTGAACCGGTAGGCGTTGTACGGCTCCTTGTTCGGATCCTCCGGGTTGCCGGCGTCGGGCTTGTCGGCGCCGCTGAACTGGGCGTCGTCGTTGCTGCCGTACGCGGTGTAGCCGTACGTCGCCCGGGAGTCGCCCTGCTCGTCGGTGATCTGCTCGACGTCGGTGTGCGGGTTGTAACCCTGGTAGGACGTCTCGAAGCTGCCGTCGTCCTTGAACTTCGCCTGCGACAGCAGGTTGCCGTCCGGCCCGTACTGGTAGGTCTTGCGGAGCTTGCCGCCCTCCTCCTCCGACAGCATCTGCTCGGCCAGCCCGAGGTAGGAGAACTTGGTGGTCTTGTCGTTCTGCTTGCGGGTGAGCTGACGGTCCAGCGGGTCGTAGGTGTACTCGGTGTCGCCACCGGGCGTCTTGGTGTACTTGGTCGTGCGGTCGAAGCCGTCGTAGGTGTACTTCTCGGTTTCCTTGCCGTCCGTCGTCGTGCTTTCCTGCCGGCCGAAGTCGTCGTACTTGAACGTCGAGCTGACCGAGATGCCGGCGGTGGTGGACGTGGAGGTCTTGAGCCGGTTCTTGTCGTAGTTGAACGTGGTCCTGGTGTTCTTGACCGACTGCTCGATGACGTTGCTGTTGGCGTCGTGGACATACGTCTCGGTGCCGGCACCGCTACCGGTCTTGACCTGCTTGCGGATCCGGTCCCTGGGGTCGTACTCGTACGTCGTGGTGGTGTCGATCGTCGCCGACTTGTTGTCCGCGTTCTGCTTCTTGGCGACGTCCTTGGCGCGGTGGCCGTTGGCGTCGTACTCGATGGTGTGCTCGTTGACCACCGTGCCGTTCGACTTCTTCTCGACCTGCTTCTGCAGCTGCTCGTCGAGGTAGTAGTCGTAGGTGACGGTGTTGCCGTTGCCCTTCTTCTCCGTGGCGACCTGGCCCCGCTTCGTGTACGTGAAGGTGGTCGTCTTCGCGTCGGAGTCGGTGGCGGTCTTGCCGTTCTTCAGCTCCGAGACCAGGTCACGGGCGTCGTAGGTGTACTTCGAGTACGTCTTGTCGTGCGTCAGCTCGAGCAGGTTGTCGTTGACGTCGTAGCCGTACCTGGTGGTGTTCTTGACCGAGCCGTCGAGCTTCTCCTCGACCTTCTCCATGCGGTTGACCACGTCGTAGGTCATCGCGTACGTGTCGATCTTGGCGTCGGTGCTCTTGTCGAGCATCGTCGTCAGGTTGGCGTTGGCGTCGTAGGAGAACTCGAAGTTCTTCCGGGCGGTGCCGGAGCCGGCGCCGTCGTCGGACTGGGTCTTCTGCTTGCCGTCCGGGAAGAACGTCCAGTTCATCTGCCGGGTCTTGTTGTTCGCCCCGGTCACCTTGCGGGAGGTCTGGTTGCCGATGGCGTCGTAGTCGTACTCGGTCCTGATGCCGAAGGCGTCGGTGCTGGTGCGGTTCCAGCCGTTGTCCCAGTACGTGTACTTGTTCTCGGGCCGGGTCGTCTCACCCTCCGACGGCGGGGAACTCACCGTCCTGGTGTTGCCGACCTCGTCGTAGGTGTAGACGGTCTTGTCGGCCGTCTTGTACCGGTCGTCCCCGGAGGCGTACGGCTCCTGCTGCTCCTTGACCCGGTTCAGCACGTCGTAGACGGTCACCGTGGCGAAATCGTTCAGGTCGCCGGTGGTCTCGACACCCCGCGGTGAGATGGCCCGGGTCTTGTTGCCGACCTCGTCGTATTCGAACTTGGAGGTGCGGTATGTCGTCGTGCCGTCGACCGTCTTGTGCGGAGCTTTGATCTCCTCGACCGCGGAACGCGCGTCGAACTTGACGGTGGTGCGGTTGTTCTCCCGGTCCACCGTGGCAGTCGGGTTGCCGTCGCGGTCGTACTCCGTCTTCGTGACGTTGCCGGCCGCGTCGGTGATCGCGATCTGCCGGTGGTTGAGGTCGTAGTCGTACTTCGCGTTGTAGTCGTCGGGGTCGGTGGTGGCCGACTTGCGCTGATCCGCCGCGGTCTTCAGGTTCCCCACGTTGTCGTAGGTGGAGACGACCCGGCCGCCGAGCGGGTCGGTGGCCTCGACGACCTGGTTCAGTTCGTCGTAGCGGTAGGTCGTCGTGTAGTCGTCCGGAGTCGCGGTCAGGTTGCCCTTGGGCTCGGTGTCACGCAGCAGGTTGCCGACGTTGTCGTAGTCGTAGGTGGTGAGGCGCTCCGGCGCACCGCTGCCGTCGCTGGGCTCCTTGCGGAACTCCAGCCGGTCGGTCGGATCGTGGCCCGACTCCGTCACGGCCCCGTTGGCCGCCTCCTCGCGCACCACGTTGTCGTTGCCGTCGTAGGTCGGGCCGGGCGTGACGATGAAGACGTTGTTCGCGGTGTCCTTGGGCTCCCGCGAGTTCAGCGGCCGGCCGAAGACGTCGTAGGTGTACGTCGAGGTCTTGCCGGCGGCGTCGGTGATCGAGACGACGTTGCCGATGGCGTCGTACTCGTACGTCTCCTTCTGGTTGAGGGCGTCGGTGATGGTCCGCGGATAGCCGACCGGGTCGTAGTCGTCGTACTTGGTGGTGTTGTCGTTGGCGTCGGTCGAGGTCTTCTGCTGACCCCACGTGTCGTAGGTGTAGACCGAGGTGTAGTCACCGGCGGCCGCGGTCGCGGTGCCCTTGGGGTCGGTGACCGAGGTCAGGTTGCCGTAGGCGTCGTAGCCGAAGGTGTGCTTGCGGCCCTCGGGGGACGTCTTGGCGGTCAGCTCGGCGGTGTGGCCCTTGAGCCCGAACCGGTACTCGAGTTTCTGCGCCGGCCAGTTGTTCTTGTTGGCCTCCGGATCTTTGATCTCCAGCGGCAGGCCGGTCTTCTCGTCGTAGACCCAGGTGGTGACCGCGCCGTTGTCCTCGGCCAGGCGCCGCACGTTGTTGTCGGCGTCCCAGGTCAGCTCGGTCTTCTGCTGCTTGGCGTTGGTCAGCAGGGTGGGCCGGCCGTAGCCGTCGAGCAGGTACTTCGAGGCGTGCCCGTTCGCGTCGGTGACCACGTTCTCGATGAACGAGCCGGTCGAGCCGTCCGGGTCGGTGTAGGTGAAGCCGGTCTCCTTGTCGTTGCGGTCGGTCACGTGCTCGGCGCGCCACTTGAGCAGGTTGCCGGCGGACGCCGGGAAGTAGCCGAGCTTCGTACCGTTGCCGCGCGGGTCGTCGACCCGGACCAGCTTGGGATTGTTGAGGCCGGAGGCGTCGTCGTAGTAGAAGCCGAACGGCTTCTCGTCCGGCGTGCCCTGCCCGTCGAGGACCTCGCGCAGCAGGCCCTTGTCGTTGTAGGTCAGGGTGACGCGGCGCCCGGTGACGTCGGTGATGGCCCGCAGCTGGTTGACGATCTGGCCGTTGGCCAGGTTCGTGCCGGACTGCTTGGTGTCGCTGTTGCCGGTGAAGAAGGGGAAGTTGTCGCCGCTGTTGAAGTACTCGAAGGTCAGCGTGCGGCGGCCGGTGGCGTCGGTGATGTACTTCAGCACCCCGGTGTTGCGGTTGCCGACCTTGACCCGCTCGTAGGTGAACCGCAGGTCGTTGCCGTTCTTGTCGATGACGGCGGTCTGGTAGCCGTCCACGTCGAAGTAGAACTGGCTGCGGTCCGGCCGGGTCATCACCCAGGTACGGGTCGGGTCGTCGCCGTTGCGCTGCAGATAGAGGTGCACGCCCGCGGCACTGTCGTAGTCCCAGTCGGCCTCGTTGCTGCTGTTGTGCTTGTTGAGGTCGAAGAAGTGGCTGGTGCCGTCGCCGTCGGTCAGCGTGATCTTCGCCGGCCAGCGGGCGTCACCGCCGGAGAACTGCAGCGGTGAGCCGAGCCGGGTGACGGTCGAGGTCGACAGCGACCAGCCGTACCCGATGTAGGAATTGGAACTGTCCTGGCTGTTGTACGACAGCCGCAGGAACGTGGACAGGCCGCGGCTCGGGTTGCTGAACGCGTTGTAGCTGAACACCGCGTTGCCGGAGAACTGGTTCACCATCACGGTCGAGCCGGCGCCCGCGTTCTGGCCGGTGTACTGGTAGAACTTCTCCAGCCCGAGCTGGTCGGAGGTCGGGTCCTCGACGGTCACCGGCTGGGCCAGCGGCGGGATCTCCCACACCTGCGACAGCCACTGGTTGGTGGTCTTGTTGCGCAGGTCCCACTTGAGGACGAACTTCTGCCGCTTGTTGCCCTGGTCCGAGCGGACCGGCGTCATGATCTTCGCGTTGACCGTGGTCACCGCGCCGGAGGCGAGATCCACCGGCAGCGGGGTCTCGCGCTGGTTGTCGCCGTTGGTGACGTCGGTGCCGTCGGCCAGCTCCCACCGGTACGACAGCACCCAGTCCGCCTTGTTCAGCGCCGAGCTCGTCGAGTTGGTGATGGTGACCGGGGACGTGTACTCGTCACCCGGGATCATCCGCGAGGGCACGGTCGGCGCGTAGTAGGTGTTCTCCGTGGCCGGCGCCGTGTAGATCACCTCGAGGCGGGGCCGCTGCCGGATGTCCGGCACCTCACCCGCGGTGAACAGCACCCGTTGTGTCGGCGTGGACTCGTTGGCCAGCCGGAACAGCACACCCTTGTTGCTGCTCGGGGTGTTGACCCAGCCCTGCACCAGCGCGGTGGCGTTCCAGTTCTGCCAGCGCGGATCGGTGCCGATGTTGGTCACCGAGCCCGAGGCCGCCGCCGTGTAGTCGCCACCGGGGGTGGTCCACGCGGTCGAACCGGCGGCCTTGTTCCACGAGCCGGTGGCCTCGTCGAAGTCACGGGTCAGGCCGTGCATGTTGAAGGTGGCGCCGCCGTCGCCCTCGGAGTACGCACCCCAGAGGCCGACCTTCGCGCTGAGCACCTTGGTGCCCGTGGGCAGCCCGGTCATGCTCGGCCACTTCACCACGGCCCGGCTGGTGCCGAAGATCGAGCCGTTGTTGCCGATCTGGACCAGTCCGCCGCCGTCGAGCACGTCGTGGCCGGTGTCGGGCTGCTTGCTGGTCAGCGTCGTGTCGGTGGAGTTGCCCTGCAGCACGCGCACGATGTGGCCGGCCTTGGGCAGCTGCACCTGCTCGGCCGGGGACGGGATGAGCTGCCCGTCGCGGGTCTTCACGACGATCATGTAGTAGAACGGGGCACCGAACTCGGTGGCGTTGTTCGCCGGCGTCGGGGTGCCGCTGGTGTCGCTGTAGGACGTGCGGTCCTTGAGGATGGGTGCGACCAGGGTGCGCTCCGAGGGGATGAAGCTCTGCGCGGAGCTGCGGTGCACCTGGTATTCGACGATGTCGTCGCTCGTGCTGCTCGACGGGTCGGCGTAGGCGCTCCAGGCCAGCTCGGCGCCGGTGGAACGGATCGTCGTCGGCATCTGCAGCGTCACGCCGGGCCGGCCCCAGGTCAGCAGCAGGGTCGGGAAGGTGTCGACCTCGCCACCGAACGCGTTCTCGGCCCCCTCGTAGCGCGGGCCGCTGAGCACACTGGCCTCGTTCGGGGTCTTGAGCACAAAACCGTTGTTGGCCTGCTTGCCGTCGATCCAGTCCTGCACGATCGACCGGACGCTGAACGTGTGCCAGGCGTGGTTCTGGAAGGCGCCCTTGCTGTCGGCGGCCTTCTTGACCAGGCGCACGCCGTCGGCCACGACGGTCTTGTTCGCGACGTCACCCAGGACGACCTTGTGGGTGGTGCCGGCGTTGAAGGAGAACTCGCCCAGCGACACCCAGGCCCCGCTGCCCGAACCGGTGGTCTGGTTGACCGTCTTCACCGTGCTGCCACCGGTGTGGAAGACCGTGTACGGCGCGTTGGTGGCCCGGTCGGCGCCGGGGACGTAGTGCACCTGCACGTCGTACTTGCCGGCCTCGGTGACCCGCGGCACCCAGGTGTAGGTGTCGCCGGTGGTGGCCCCGCTGTTGGTGCGGTAGCTGCCGCTCAGCGCCGCCGCGGCGCTGACCGAGGGCCACTCCCCCACCGCCGCGGTCTTGCCGGAGTCGGCGTTGTCGATCTGCTCGGTGTTGGTGCCGATCTCGCCGACCGCGGTGTTGATGTTGTTCCAGGTGACCGTGCTCTCGTTCCAGGGCGCGGTCACCCGGTGCGCGTTGATCGGCACCACGGTGCTGTCCAGCGCGTTCACCATGTTCTGGTCGAAGTACATCTTGAGCTGGGCCGAGTCCAGCTTCGTACCGGCCGGGACCTCGCTGAGCGGGAACTTCACCAGGCTGCGGAAGATCGCGTTGGTGGAGCCGCTGACCTGGTTGGTGCCGACCGACAGCCGCCACGACGTGTCGTAGTTGACCGCCGGGTCGTACGAGTTGATCATCCCGTCCTGGGCCTGGCCCACCTGCGGCTGCACCTTGATGGTGGGGTCGATGACCACCGGGTACCTGCGGGCGCTGTCGCGCAGCCACTTCTCGTCGGCCGTGACGGTGAGCCGGAGCGTGGAGCCGGAGCCGGTGAGGACCTGGGTGACCTTGTTGCTCCACCCGGTGCCGGTCGGCGTGGCCGGGTCGGCGCCGCTGTCGTACATGTACGGCTTCGGCAGGTAGAACAGCGGCGCACCGTCGGCGTCGGCAGCACGGAAGGCGATCGAACCGTCGGGCTGCGCGGCGGCGGTGACCCCGTCGAGCGCGAGCGTGAAGGTGTACGACGCGGCCCCGGCCGGGGCCTTGTCGAGCACGATCTTCTCCTTCAGCGCCGAGGCGTTGACGTCGTAGGCGACGTCGGCGCTGCCGAACACGTCCGGATAGCGGACCGCGCTGCCCCGCACCTTGGGTGTCACCTTGCGGGCGGCCCCGGCGACGCCGACGGACACCGAGCGTCCGCCCAGGTCATAGCGGACGAGCCGGTCGGTGCGGTCGCCGAAGCGGCTGTCGAAGGAGTTCTTCCCGGCGCGGTAGACGTACCCCTGCTCGCCGGTGCGCCGGACCGTGGTGTCGATGTCCTGCCAGCGCCCGCCGGCGTCGCGGTAGTGCAGCGGCGTGCCGCTGACCTCGGCCTGCGTGCGGCCGTCGGCCAGGGTCCACACCTTGGCGTTCGAGGTACGCGCCGAGATCTTCTCCGCGACCCGTTTCGCGGCCGGCAACGTCTTACCGGTGGGCGCCTTCTGCCGGTCCGGCAGACTGCTGCCCGGTCCCGGCGGGGTGGCGGCGACCGGGCGGCCCTTGACCGGCGGCACGCCCGGGGGCGGATCGGCCAGCACCACGGCGTCACGGGCGCGTTCCTCGGCGGACTTCGACGACGGTCCGTCGTCACCGAGGCGCTGCGTGGCGACCAGGCCCGAGCCGATGAGCAGCAGGCCGAGCAGGCCCGCGCCGATGGCGGTACGACGACGGCGATTGTGCGGAGAATGGGTGTCCATGCTCGTCGAGCTCTCCTCGATGGAGGTGCGGACATGCGACGGAACAGGCAGCCTCGATCGCCACACGTCGCCATTGGAGAAATGGGCGTGCGGGAAGGGCGGATGTGCGCTGGTGAATGTCGCTGGCCGACTCGGTTGACAGAAGAATTGCGACGCGTACAAGCGCGTCGGACCGAGCGGATCCGGCCCCCCGTGTGGTGGTACTCAGCCGATAGCTGGCAGCGACCGTATCAGCCGGATCCGTCACCGGCAATGACCGTCCTCAATGGTCCGACACCTCTCCCGCAGTCGGAATGTCCCATTGTCCAGCACCTGCGATACGACGGCGCCCGGGACAGCGCGACCCGGAATGGCGTGCATAACCTGCCTGCGCCATCGTTGTGTCACGGGGGAGGAATCAATGAAGGTGCCGAACAGCCGCATATTCGCAGGTGCGGCCGTCGCCGCCCTGGCTGTTACGACAATCGTCTACTCAGGAGGGCCGGCCCAGGCCCTCGACCATCAGCTGGGGCTGCCCGCCTTCGGCGACCTCGTCGTCGACCAGGACCACGACCAGGTCTACATCACCGGCGGGTCCGGCTCGAACGGCGTCGTCGTCACCGACCTCGACGGCCACGTGAAGAAGACGATCACCGGTCAGTACGGCGCGACCGGCCTGGCCCTGAACGCCGACAACCACAAGCTCTACGTGGCCCTGGCCGCCGGCGACGCGATCTCGGTGATCGACACCCACACCCTCAAGGAGACCGACCGCTACAGCACCGGCGCGCGGACGTGCCCCACCCACCTCGTCCGGGCCGGCGAGCTGCTCTGGTTCGGCCACGGCTGCGACGGCACCTGGAGCGGCGGCGTGGGCCGGGTGAAGTTCCCGGAACCGGTGGAGCCCGGCCCGTCCACGTCCCCGTCCCCGTCCGCATCGCCGTCCGCGTCGCCGTCACCGTCGCCGAGCACGCCGCCCAAGCCCACCATCGATCTCAACACCCAGGGCGACGTCCGCTTCCAGCGGGCACCCCTGCTGGCCGCCCACGACGACGCCGCCGGTCCGCTGGTCGCCGCGCAGCTCAACCTCAGCCTGTCCACGGTGTACGTCTACGACATCGGCGAGAGCGGTGACCTGACCACCAGGACCTCCGGCACCGCGCCGGGCAGCAACCTCAACGACATCAGCATCGACAAGTACGGCCAGACCCTGCTGACCGGGGCCGGATCCCGCAACGCCACCCAGGCGTACGCGATCGACGACCTGTCCGGCCGCGGCTCCTACTACACCGGGTACTACCCGGTCGCCGTTGCGGCGGCCCCCGACGACTACCACGTCGCCAACGGCGTCCGCGCCACCGGCGACGACATCTACGTCTACGAGACCGGCGGTGTCGTCCCCGAGCGGCGCATCGACATCACCACCGACGTGCTCGCCCCGCGCGGCCTGGTGTGGTCCCCCGACAGCGAAACCCTGTACGCCGTCACCCAGCCGGCCGCGGGCGGCGCACCGACCCTGCACGTCATCGACAACCCGCCCTCAGGACCGGCGGGGGCGCGGCCACCGAGCCGCGCCCCCACGTCACGTGCCCCGGCGGCTGTTCAGCAGCAGCGACACCTGCAGGATGCCGCAACTGAGCAGGGCGGCCGCCGGGTGCAGGTCGAGGCTGCGCTCGGTCAGGTGCCGGCTGATGGCCGCGGCGATCACCGCGTCGGCGTACGGGGTGATCG
>NZ_JBEZGQ010000160.1:0-12120 GCF_040650095.1 Actinoplanes sp. NPDC048791
GTCGCCCAGCTGCAGGAGAGCGGCATCAACGACCTCAACCCGGAAGCGGGCGAGCAGGTCGGCTGGCCACAGTTCCAGGACGCGGTCCGGGCCGCGGTGGAGACCTTGCCCCCGGACCGGCGGATCGGGGCCCTGGTGTTCGCCTCGAACTACGCCGAGGCGAGCGCGGTGCGGCTGGGCCGTGGTCTGCCGCCGGCCTACAGCGGGCACAACGCGTACGCGTTCTGGCCGCCGCCCGCCTCGGCCGGCGGCCCGGTGATCCTGACCGGCTTCTCCCCCGGCGACGCGACCAGCCGGCACTTCACGGGCTGCCGGCCGGCGGGCCGGGTGGACACCGGGTACGGGCTGGCCAACGACGAGCAGGGCGCGCCGCTGCAGGTGTGCGACGGCCCGGCCGGCAGCTGGGACGCGGTCTGGCCGTCGCTCATCCACTACGACTAGCGACTCGTACCGGCCGCTGCCGGGAAGGCGCAGCGGGTGAGCTCCTCGGAGATCTCCCAGATGCGGCGGGCGTCGTCCTCGCTGCGCAGCCGTGAATAGAGGTCCTGCTCGGCGGGCGCGCCGCCCAGGTGGCCGAATCCGCTGGGGCCGTAGAACCGGCCGCCGGCGTCCGGGGTCGTCGCGGCCAGCAGGGCCGGCAGCGGAGCCGTCTCCAGGGTGCCGACGATGAGGCCGCGGGCGGACAGGGCCCGGATGATCCGGACGCCGGCGGTGTCGCGGGCCCGCCCGAGCTCGGGGCGGGCGGCCAGCAGGCTGGTGGGCGCGATGCCCGGGTGGGCCAGGTTGCTGGAGATCCCCCAGCCCGCGGCCCGGCTGCGCCGGTCCAGCTCGAGCCCGAACAGGCCGAAGGCGATCTTCGACTGGCTGTACGCGCGCCCGCCGCGGTACGACCGTTGCCAGTTCAGGTCGTCCCAGTTGATGGCATTCTGGTTCGCGGCGATGCTGATCTGGGCGGTGACCCGCGCGTGCCCGGCGCGCAGCAGGGGCAGCAGGTGCGAGACGAGCGCGAAGTGGCCGAGGTGGTTGCTGCCGAACTGGAGCTCGAACCCGTCGGCGGTGCTCTGCCGGTCGGGCGGGGTCATCACGCCGGCGTTGTTGACCAGGAGGTGGATCGGGCGGTCCTCGCCGCGCAGCGTGGCGCCCAGCGCGGCGACCGAGTCCAGCGATGACAGGTCGAGGTCCCGCAGGGAGACCGCGGCCCGCGGGTGCTGCTGCCTGATCCGCGCGACGGCCGCTTCGCCCTTGCGCCGGTTGCGGACGGGCAGGACGACCTCGGCCCCGGCCCCGGCGAGCCGGGTGGCCAGGCCGAGACCGACGCCGTCGCTCGCCCCGGTGACGACCGCGAGCTTTCCGGAGAGGTCAGGAACGGAAATGGTCGATGAGGTACGTGACATGAACTCAGGATGCGGGTCCGGAACCGGCTTATCCACGGCCTGTCAGTCCGAGGCTGGGCCCGCCGATCCGCGGTACAACGAAGCAGGACCACCGACCCCGGAGGAACTCGGCGAGACGCTGCGGCAGAACCCGCTCGGTGTCGCCCTCACCGGCGACCTGACCCGCTACCGCGGCCCGGCCCGCAGCATCGGCTACCGGTGGTTCACCGATCCGGCCTACCGGACGCGGTACCACCCCGACGACCACGACCTGCATTCGCGGGTCTTCGCCTCGGGCCTGCGCAAGGTGGTCACCGTACGGGGGCCGCAGTCGTGGGCCGCGCACCTCCAGCACCTGCTGCTCGAACGCAGCGAGGAGTTCCGCGCCGCGTGGCACGACCACGAGATCGGCGTCGGGTATCAGCACGTCAAGCGCTTCGAGCACCCCGCGGTCGGCTCCCTCGAAGTCCTCTGTCAGGCGCTGCTCGACCCCGACCAGTCGCATTCCCTGCTGGTCTACACCGCCGTGCCGGGCAGCGAGAGCTACGACAAGCTCCAGCTGCTGTCGGTCATCGCCCGCAGCAGCTCCATCGGCGAGTGGCGGAGACATAGCGGCCAGGCCGCCCATGTCTGGCCCGCGGGCCGGGAAGTACTCGATCTCCTGGTGAACCAGCGGCGTCGTGGCTGCCGCCCTCCAGCTCGACCCGTCCGGTCGACGGCGCTGGCTACTCGTTGTGCAGCACAGTGGCGATGGTGGCCCGGGCCGCCGACCGGGCCGGCAGGAAGGCGCCGAGCGCCGCGAGGGCGACGCCGGCCAGGGCCAGCGAGGCGAGTGTCACCGGGCCGTAGACATGCACCATGCGGGCGGGAAAGGCGACCTGGGCCGCTCGGGCCATGGCCGGCATGACGAGGTGGTGGGCCAGCACCCCCAGCGGAATGCCGAGCAGACCCCCGGCTGCCCCGAGCGCCGCCATGGAGGTGACGACCATCGTGGTGACCTGGCGTGGTGTCATCCCGATCGACTTGAGCATGCCCAGGTCACGGCGTCGTTCCCGGGTGTTGAGCACAGCCGTGTTGAAGACGCCCAGCGCGGCGACGGAACCGAGCATGAGCGTCAGCAACGTGACGGTGAGCAGGATGATCGCGATGAACGAATCGGCGTCATCGGTCGAGACGGCGTCCAGACCGGGGGCGGCCGCCCGGACGGCAGCCAGGTAGGAGTCGGCGTCAGTGCCGGGCCGCAGCTTGATCTCGTACGCGTCGGGGGCGGTCCCGGGTGCCACCTGTGCCAGGGTCGGCCAGGTGGACAGGACCAGGCCGGCGGAGTTGAGCAGGACCTTGCCGACGATGCGGACCCGCGTACGACGGCCGTCTCGTTCCAGCAGGAACGTGTCGCCGACGGCGTACCCGTGCTGGACCAGGAACCGGTGCGAGACGGCGACCTCGCCGGCCGCGGTCGGCAACCGGCCGCTCAGCGCCTGGTAGCCGAGGTCTCGAAGGTCACCGCGGTAGAACCGGACCATGCTCGGCTCGGTGGCGCCGCCCAGCCGCAGGAGCAGGCCCGCGCTCGCGGTCAGCCCGGCTGTGCCCGGCAGCGAGCGCAGCGTCTGCTCGGGGTCGGCCTGACCGGGCGGTGCCTGCACCTCGACCTGGACGGCGTCCCCGCGGTTCTGGGCCTTCTGGTACGCCGTCACGGTGCCGGCCAGACCGATCGCGAACGTCACGCTGCTCACGCCGAGGACCACGGCGGCCGCCGTCAGGGCGCTGCGCGCGGGACGGGCGAACGGCAGGCCCAGGCCGAGGCTGACCGGGCGGGGCAGCCGGGTGCCGCCGAGCCAGTGCTGGATCCGGCGGGCGCGTCCGGTGTGCTGGGCGCTGCCCGCGCTGATGGCCTCCGATGCGGACAGCCGGCGGGCCCGCAGGGCGGGCAGCAGCGCGGACAGGGCGACGACGGACGGCATCCCGATCAGGGACGCGAGAGTCACCCACCACGCGACGCCCGGCGCGCTGCTGCCGTAGTTCTGGAACGCGCGGCTCAGCAGCGGTGTCGCCAGGACGTTGCCCAGCACCGTGCCGGCCACGCAGCCCACCACAGCGGGCACCGAGACCATCGTCAGATACACCGCCAGCACCTGCCCCGGCGTGAACCCGAGTGCTTTGAGCACGCCGATGTGGCGGATCCCGGCCACGACCGCACCGCTGATCACATTGGCGACGATGAGGACGGACACGGCCAGGCCGAGGATCCCGAACACGATGAGGAACGGTACGAACGTGCCGGGTTCGGCGGCCGCCCACGCTTTGAGAGTCAGATAGGACTGCGTGCCGAGCAGCGCGCCCGCCGGCAGACCGGCTGTCACGGCTTTCTCAGCCGATGCCAGCTGGGCCGACGTTCCTGCCTGCGCGAAGCGGTACAGCATCTGCGTGGTCGCCGGATGGAACTCCCCGACCTGGTCCGGGGTGGCCCAGGCGTCCGCGGATCCGCTGACCGTGTAGGCGAATCCCACCACGGTCAGCTTGCGACCGCCGGACACCGAGACCTGCTCGCCGAGGCGCGCTTCGGCGGGCGCGGCCGGGTTCTGGTTCAGCACGATCTCGCCGGGACCGCTCACCCATCGGCCGTCCCACAGATTCAGCCGGTCGACAGCGCCGCCGGGATCGGCGCGGCCGGCCACAGCCAGCGGGAACGCCAGCCGTCGACCCTCGAAGACGACATCGACAGTGGCGACCGCGAACGGTCCGGCCACGGCCTCGGTGACCGGCTGCCCGGCCGCCCGGACGAGCTCGGCGTCCGGCACCGCGGCGCGGTCGAACATCGCGACCAGGTGCGCTCCCTGCTGCCGGGCGTACGCCTGGTCGAACGGCCCTGAGGAGGCCGCCAGCAAGCCGAGCGCCACCTCGATCATCGTGGTGGACAGCCCGACCGACACCCCGATGATCACAGTCTGCAGGCGGCGTCGCCGTACCGCGGCCCGGGCGACCCGCCAGACGGCGCTCATGGCGTGTGCTCCAGGGTGCGCTCGCCGGCGATGCGGCCGTCGACGACCTCGACCACCCGGCTCGCGCATCGGGTGGCGAGCCGTTCGTCGTGCGTGACCAGCAGCAGGGTCTGACCGAGCTGATTGAGGTCGAGCAGCAGATCCATCACCTGCTCGCCGGCCCGGCTGTCCAACGCGCCGGTCGGCTCGTCGGCCAGCAGCAACGCGGGGCGGTTCATCAGGGCCCGGGCCACCGCCACCCGCTGCCGTTCACCGCCGCTGAGGGCAGCCGGATAGATGTTGCGGCGGTCGGCGATGCCCAGTTCCTCCAGCAGTTCCAGTGCCCTCGACCGGGCTTGCTTCGGTGCGGTGCCGGTCAGCTGGGCGGCCAGCGCCACGTTGTCCAGGGTGGGCAGATCGTCCAGCAGATTGAAGAACTGGAAGATCATGCCGATCCGGCGGCGGCGGACCAGCGCCCGGCCCGCCTCGTTCAGTGCTCCGAGGTCCTCGCCGTGCACGGTGACCGTGCCCGAGGTGGGGCGGTCCAGACCGGCAACCATGTTGAGCAGCGTCGACTTGCCCGACCCGGACGGGCCCATCACCGCGACGGCCTCACCGGCCCGGATCTGCAGCGTGATACCGGCCAGTGCGGTCGTATCGCCGTACTCCTTGCGCACGTCCTGCAGCTGCACCACGACGGCGCCGTCATCTGTCATGCCGGCAGTCTCGCAATGCCGCGCCGCGCGGGGCATCCCACCGGAAGCGTATTCGGCGGGCCGGGTAGTCCCACAGATGTACGGTGCACCGACCAGGAGATGACGCGAACTGCCGGTGATTCTGCGAAGGTGACCTCATGTGGGCCTGCGGCACAAGCTGGTTGATCGCCGCGCTGGCACTGTCGTGCGGGGCCACGGGCCGGCTGGCCGTCGCCCTGCGGCGGGAACGCCACCAGCGTCGCGCCGCGCTGGAGCAGCGCAGCTGGTTCCTGGAGCGCGAACGAGAAAACGCCGCGGCCACGGCCGTCGACGCGGAACGCACCCGCATCGCGCGGGAGTTGCACGACATCGTCAGCCACACCGTCAGTCTGATGGTCGTGCAGGCCGGCGCGGCCCGCGAAGCACTCGCCTCGATGCCGGATCAGGCAGCGGAGGCCCTGGCCTCGGTGGAGGACGCCGGCCGTGGCGCCATGACCGAACTCCGGCACCTGCTGGGCCTGCTCGCGCCCGCCGCCGACGGCAGCGACGAGGACGAAGGCCTCGACCCGCAACCCAGCCTGAGCCGCCTCAGCCCCTTGATCGACCGGATCTCGTTCGCCGGCCTGCCGGTGGAGGTTCGCATTTCCGGCGACCCGCGTCCGCTGCCGGCCGGCATCGACGTGACCGCCTACCGGATCGTGCAGGAGGCCCTCACCAACGCCCTCAAACACGGCGACCGGGGCCGGGCCGAGGTGACCATCCGCTACGCCGAACACGCGTTGCGCGTCGAGGTGCTCAGCACCGGGCCGCCCGGGCCGAACGGCAACCGCCCGGAAGGGACCGGACGAGGACTGCTCGGACTGCGGGAGCGGGTCGCCGTCTACGGCGGCGACCTCGACGCCCGGCGACGCCTCGGCGGCGGCTACCGGGTCCGGGCCCGCCTTCCGCTGGAGCGGCCGTGACCGGTCCCCGGGTGCTCATCGCCGACGACCAGGCCCTGGTGCGGGCCGGGTTCCGCCTGATCCTCACCGTGCACGACATCGAGGTCGTCGGTGAGGCCGCCGACGGCGCCGAAGCGGTCACCGCCGCCCGGAATCTGCGCCCCGATGTCATCCTCATGGACGTGCGCATGCCCGCCGTGAACGGCATCGAAGCCACCCGGCAGATTCTGGCGACCTCCCCCGGCACCCGCGTGATCATGCTGACCACCTTCGACCTCGACCGCTACGTCTACGCGGCGCTGGCCGCCGGCGCGAGCGGCTTCCTGCTCAAGGACGTGACCCCGGCTCACCTGGCCGCCGCCGTACGCCTGATCGGCACCGGCGACGCCCTGCTCGCCCCCTCGATCACGCGACGGCTGGTCGAACGCTTCGCCGCCGACGACGGCGTCCCGGCCCTGCACCGCGACCTCGGCCCGCTCACCGCCCGCGAGCTCGACGTGCTCACGCTGATGGGCCGTGGCCTGTCCAACGCCGAGGTCGCCGACACGCTCACGCTCAGCGAGGCCACCGTGAAGACCCATGTGACCCGCATCTTCGCCAAGCTCGACCTGCGCGACCGGGCGCAGGCGGTCGTGCTCGCGTACGAGACGGGGCTGGTCGTGCCGGGCGGGACCGACCGGTCCTGAGCGAGGTCACGGCTGCGCGGCGGACGGCTCGGCCGCTGGCTCGATGGCGCACAGGCGTACCTGCGCCCTCCGCTCCTCAGCTCGGATCGAGTCGTCGAGGCCAGGCCCGCTTTCCGACGGTGGCTCTCAGGAAGCCGGAGATGTGGCCCCGGGCCGGTAGATGTCCGGTTCCAGGTAGATGACCTTGGCGGTCGGCACTGCGGCCCGGACCCGCGCTTCGGCGTCGTCGATGGTCGCGGCGATCTCCGCGGCGTCGTCATCGACGCCGATGGCGATCTTCGCCGCCAGCAGCAGCTCCTCCGGGCCCAGATGCATGGTCCGCAGATGGATGATGCGGTCCACGCCCGGTGCGGCGAGCAGCGCCTGCTCGATGGCGGCGAGCTGCTCCGGTACGGCCGACTCGCCGATGATCAGGCTCTTGGTCTCCACGGCCAGCAACACCGCGACGGTGACCAGCAGCGCGCCGATGCACAAGGTCGAGATGCCGTCGAACACGCCGTTGCCGGTGATCACACTCGCCACCACGCCGATCAGGGCGAACAGCAGACCCAGCAGCGCGCCGCTGTCCTCCAGCAGGATCACCGGCAGCTCGGGGCTGCGGGTACGGCGCACGAACCGCAGCCAGCTGCGGTCACCCCGGGTGCGGTTGGCCTCCCCCACCGCGGTACGCAGCGCGTAGCCCTCCAGAACGGCCGCGAGCAGCAGCACCACCACCGCGACCAGCGGCGACTCCAGCGGATGGGGGTCGATGACCTTGTGATAGCCCTCGTACAGCGCGTACAGGCCGCCGAGGCTGAACAAGACGATGGCGACCAGGAACGCGTACACGTACCGCTCCCGGGCGTATCCGAACGGGTGCAGCGCCGACGCCGGCCGGCGCGCCCGGCGCCCGCCGATCAGCAGCAGCACCTGATTCGCCGAGTCGGCCACCGAATGCACGCCCTCGGCCAGCATCGACGCGGACCCGGTGATGGCGGCGGCCACGAACTTCGAGACCCCGATCGCCAGGTTCGCCCCCAGAGCTGTCACGACGGCCCTGGTGCTGCCCTCACTCGCCATCGGTCACCATCTCATCCCATGCATGATCAACAGTGTCCCATCTCCGGAGGGGTGCCCATGGTGACGTGATCCGAACCGGTATGAGGTTTGATCGGCACCTCCATGCGGGAACCCGGTGCCTGCCCACCCCGCATCGAGGAGCTGACGTGGAAGTAACCGGGATCATCACCGCGATCATCATCGGCCTCATCATCGGCGCGCTCGGGCGCCTGGTCGTACCGGGTAAGCAGAACATCCCGATCTGGCTCACCCTGGTCATCGGTGTCGTTGCCGCCATCATCGGCACGTTCATCGCCTCCGCCCTCGGCGTCGACGACACCGGCGGCATCGACTGGATCGAGTTGCTCATCCAGGTCGTGGTCGCCGCCGTCGGCGTCAGCCTGGTTGCCGGGCTCTACGGCCGCAACCGCCGCTGACTGTCGCGTTCCGCCGGTGCCCGCCCACAATGTTGTGGGCGGGCACCGTTGCGCCCGGCGACTCCCACCCACGGTGGCGCGCAGTTCCCTGCCCTCTGCCAACGGTCCGACAGAGACATCTTTGCGAGCATCCCAACCCGGCGCCGACACGCTAGCGTCGAGCACGCAGAGACATTGCTCTATCGCTCGGGGAGGTCAGATGAACATTCGCAGGCGGACTTCAACCGCCGCGGCCGGCGCACTGATCACGATTGCGGCTCTCGCGGTAACCAGCACGGCGGCGACCGCCGCCCCTCCGTCGCAGGCGCCGGTCCAGGCGCCCGCCCCCGGAGGCGTCACCCACGAGGAGAACCCCAGGGTTCCGGAGGGTGCGGTGTGGACGGAGGCCTACTTCCCGTCCGCTGACCGCAGCGGCGCCGAGCTCCACGCCGACGTCCTCCGGCCGGCCAACCTGCCGGCCCACGCCCGGACCCCGGTGATCCTGGCCGTCGGCCCCTACTTCAGCCATGCGGGCCAGACCGGGCCGCAGGGCTGGGACCGGACCGGTCCCTCCGACCGCTTCGCGGACTTCACCAGCGGTACGGACCTGTTCGACCGCGGCTACACGTACGTGATGGTCGACCTGCGCGGCTTCGGCGGCAGCACCGGCTGCCTCGACTGGGTCGGCCCCGGTGAGCAGGCCGACGTCAAGGCCGCGATCCAGTGGGCGGCCTCCCAGCGGTGGTCGACCGGCAAGGTCGGCATGTACGGCAAGTCGTACGACGCGGTGACCGGCCTGGTCGGCAACAACCTGCGCCTCGGCGCGCTGAAGGCCGTCGTCGCCCAGGAACCGGTCTGGAACATGTACAACTACCTGTTCAGCAACGGTGTCCCCCGGCCCAACGTGACCGCCACGCCGGACGCCTACAACAGCATCGCCACGATCGAGCCGCTGCCCGACGACACCGGGCGCTACCAGGCCAACGCCGCCTACGAGAGCGCCCACCCCGAGTGCCTGGCCGACAACCTCACGAACAACAACAACCCCGACCTCGGCTCGCGGTACTGGCGCGCCCGCAACCTCGCGGCGCAGGCCAAGGGCACGAGCACCCCGCTGTTCGTCACCCAGGGCTTCATCGAGAACAACACCAAGCCGGAGGACATGGAGGAGTACCTCGACAACCACCGCGGCGTGGAGCGGGGCTGGCTGGGGCAGTGGGAGCACGTACGCGGCAACGAGACCAATCAGCAGGGGCAGCTGCTCATGGGCCGCGCCGGCTTCTTCGCCGAGGTCATGCGCTTCTACGACCGCTACCTGAAGGGCATCAGGCCGTCGGTCCAGGACCCCGCGTACGCCATCGAGGACAACACCGGCGCGTGGCGGGCCCAGCCGACCTGGCCGACCCCGTCGTCGTACACCGCGGCCCGCCTGTCCGACGGGCAGTACGTCGACGACGGCGTCGCCTCGACACTGGCCGCACCGGCCGCTCCCACCGGCCAGCAGTGGGACATGGAGCACGCCACGGACCCGGCCCCGCCCGCCACGAGAAGCCTCGCGCCGATGCCGGCGGCCGCGGACGCCCACAGCTACTTCAGCTGGTCCACGCCGGTCAGGTCCCGGGTGCGGATCACCGCCACACCGCGGATCACGCTGCACGCCGGTGCGCCGGGCAACGTCATGGTGCGGCTGTGGGACGTCGCCCCGGACGGGACCGCGGTGATGTTCGACGAGAACGTCTCGCTGATCGCCCGGGCCGGCCGGGTGGCGTTCGACCTGAAATCCACCGACTGGACCTTGGCGGCAGGTCATCAGCTGGGCGTCCAGGTCGGCACGATCGGCAGTGGAAGCTGGCTCGACACGCCGTCCGGCAACACGATCCGGATCAGCCGGGCCCGGCTGGACCTGGCCCTGCAGAATCCCCGCTACGACGTGCCGACCCAGGGCGACCGGTCCCCGTTCCTCGACACCTACCTGAGGCAGTACACCCGCACGCTCACCGGCGTGGGTGAGGGCACCTTCCCGCTCACCGTGCCCAACCGGCACTGAACGACCTGTGACCAGGAGAGTGTGGACCACCCGAGCCGTGTCGGTCCCGGGTGGTCCACGCTCGACTGCTCCAAGTGACGCCTATCGACGCCTCGGCAAATCGTCGAACGCGCCCAGAGCGACCGCGTGCGTCACGAAGTCAGCCGCGTTGGCGGCGGCCGCGCCGGGCTCGTAGTACCTGTCGCGGTCCACACCCCAGTCGGAGATCGCTTTGACGACGATCCACGGGACGTCGGCATCGGCGGCGGCCGCGTAGAGACCGTGCCCCTCCATCTCGCCGCCGAGGGCGCGGCTGTGGTCCCGCTTCAGCTGGTCGCGGCGTTCCCGGGAGTCGAACAGCGTCTGCGCCGACAGCAGCGTGCCGAACCAGACCCTGGCGGTGTCCCAGTCGGTCGACGCCGCTCGCAGCCGGCTCACGATCGCGGACCTGGTGCTCACCCGGTCGCCGAAGAGCTCGGTGTGGTCCTCGTGCTCGATCCGCCGGTCGAGGTCCTCGATCGTGGTGGCGACGATGACGTCGGTGAGCCGCTGGGGCGACTTCCAGTCCTCGCGGAGCCCATAGCAGATGCCCACCATGATGACGAGGTCCGGCTGCCACTGCCGGATGGCCTCGGTGGCGGTGGACTGCGCGCCGCCGGGGCCGCCGGCGCCCGGCCGGGCGCACTGGGCGAGGCCCAGCGTGGTCGGGCCGATGGCGCCCAGGTCGTAGGTGACCACTTCGCCGGTGAACGGCCGTACGGGCTCCTGCCCGGTGACGGGACGGACGGCGCGCAGCACCGCGTCGCGCTCGGTGTCCGTGACGGTCAGCAGCAGGACCCGGGTATTGGGCAGGTCCGTGGCCAGGGCCCGGAAGTCGGCGAGCATGCCCTGGTGCCGGTTGATCGCGAACCGGGCGGAGGCCCAGGTGACGGCGATGGTCATCAGCCCGACCACACTGAGCAGCCAGCCCAGGATCTGCGTCGGCAGGGTGGCGGAGGTGACGCCGGGGGTGCTCTGCCACACCAGCCGCCAGGCCAGCCACTGCAACGCGGTCAGATAGGTCGCGGGCCGCCCGTCGCACGAGGTGCCGCAGGCCTGGGCCTCGATCGAGGCGACGAACAGGGCGAGGACCGCGACGATGACGGCCACGCCGCCGATCCAGATGAAGAAGAATCCGCCGCCGGCCTTCACCGGCTCACGGTACGCGGTGACCGGTCCGAGCGGCCGGCGCAGCGCCACCCGGCTGTCCGCGCCGTACGGCAGGAGCATCCTCGCGGCCACGACCCGGCGCATCGCTCGCGTGCTCACGCCCCGGGTGAGGCAGACCAGCACCTCGCGCACCCGGCCCTCCCCGACCTCCAGCCCGTTGGCCTGGGCCGCCGCACCGGCCTGGCGCCTCACCAGGTCCTCCATCCGGGAGGAGGCCAGCCGCAGCAGCGGGGTGCCGTCGCCCGGGCCGGCGTGGTGACACAGTGGCATCGACCAGTTGAAGCCCGGCAGCGACTCGGCCGCCAGCTCGTCCGCGGCCGGGCCGACGAACGCCTTTCGCAGCCACGCCGACTCGTTCACCACCTGGGCGCACATGAACACGGCGACGTAGACCATCGCGGACAACGCCAGTCCGACGATCACCAGCGACGGTCGCGTGTCAGTCACGACCGACCCGAGCGCCAGCGTGGCCGCCAGCACGAGCGCGAGCGCCGGCGGCACCGCGAACACCAGCAGGTCCCAGCGCCGGTCGATCAGCCGGAGCAGCCGGAGACCGAAGCCACCGCGCGCTGCCGGTGGCAGGCGCATGAACTGCGGACGTTCCAGCAGTGCGAAGCTCTCCGGTCCGAGCCGCACCAGCCGGTTCTCGGCGTCCGCCACGCGGAGCACGACGCTCAGCGGCCCGCGCGAGCGGACGATCCCGAGGACGCTGCGCGGCCGGGCGACCCGGATCGCCTCCCGGCCGAGCTCAGCCGCCC
>NZ_JBEZGQ010000161.1:0-12047 GCF_040650095.1 Actinoplanes sp. NPDC048791
CGCACGGCCCGGGAGATCGCCGACGCCGCCACCAGGGCGGGCGGGCCGGGCGCGCACGCCCGCTCCCAGATCTTCGGCGGCAAGCTGCCCGAGCAGGGCGGTCCGCTGACCCTGGCGCAGACCATCAACGCCACCCTCACCGACGCCCTGCTGGCCACCCCGGGCGCGGTCCTGTTCGGCGAGGACGTGGCCGTCAAGGGCGGCGTGTACGGCGTCACGAAGAACCTGCGCGACCGGTTCGGGGCCGAACGGGTCTTCGACACCCTGCTCGACGAGACGTCCATCCTCGGCCTCGGCCTGGGCGCCGGGCTGGCCGGACTCCTCCCGATCCCGGAGATCCAATACCTGGCCTATCTGCACAACGCCGAGGACCAGCTGCGTGGTGAGGCGGCCACGATGGGCTTCTTCTCCAAGGGAGCCTTCCGTAACCCGATGGTCGTGCGGGTCGCCGGCCTGGCCTACCAGCAGAGCTTCGGGGGCCACTTCCACAACGACAACTCGGTGGCCGTGCTGCGCGACGTACCCGGGCTGGTCCTGGCCGTGCCCGCGCGGGCCGCGGACGCCGCACCGATGCTGCGGGCCTGCCTGGCCGCCGCGGCGGCCGACGGCAGCGTCTGCGTCTACCTGGAGCCGATCGCGCTGTACCACACCCGCGACCTGTACGAACCGGGCGACAACGAGTGGCTGGCGCCGTACGCGGGGCCCCTGGAGTGGGCGAACGCACACACGCCGATCGGGCGCGCCCGGACCTACCCGATCGGGTCGGCCGACAATCTCACCATCCTGACGTTCGGCAACGGGCTGCCGATGTCGCTGCGGGTGGCGGCCCGGCTGGCCGCCCAGGGGTACGGCTCGCGCGTGGTGGACCTGCGCTGGCTGTCCCCGCTGCCCACAGCCGACCTGGTCAGGGAGGCGTCGGCGACCGGACGGGTGCTGATCGTGGACGAGACGCGACGCTCGGGCGGCGTCGGCGAGGGCATCTTGGCAGCTCTCGTGGACGGCGGATTCGTCGGCGCGGCCCGCCGGGTGGCCGCCGCGGACTCGTTCGTTCCGCTGGGTCCGGCAGCACAACAGGTCCTGATCGGGGAAGATGCCATCACACAGGGTGCCCACGCGCTGCTGGCGCGGTAAATTGCCACACACTCGGTGCGCCACTTGCGCGCAGAGCCACAACTGTGTGGACTACCCAGACCGGGACCGGCATCGGTCCCGACCACGGAACAAGGAGGCATTCGACAGTGAGCGCGACCGCTGGTCAGGCCGACGGCGTACGTAGCCCGGCGGACCGGTTCGGGATCGAACCGGACTCGGTCGTCATGGAGATGGGCTACGACGACGATGTCGACGAAGACCTCCGTGACGCCCTGGCCGAACGTTGTGGGGAGTTGGAAGACGAGGACACCGATGAGGTGGTCGACGCGGTACTGCTCTGGTACCGAGACGGCGACGGTGACCTGTTCGACCTGCTCACCAATGCTTTGGGGCCGCTCGCCGACACCGGAGTGGTGTGGCTGCTGACCCCGAAGGCCGGCCGCGAAGGCCACGTCGAGCCGAGTGAAGTGAGCGAGTCCGCGCAGACTGCCGGCCTCCAGCAGACCTCGACGGTGAACGCGGGCAAGGACTGGACGGCAGCCCGGCTGGTGTCCCCGCGAGGCGCGAAGAAGAAGTAGCTGCGGCACTTCTGCCGGCCGGCGCCCTGAGGACGGGCGACCGGCCATTCGACGTACGCCCGGTATCGTGATCCCATGCCGATCGAGGTGGGAACGCAGGCGCCGGACTTCACGCTGAAGGACCAGAACAACCAGGAGGTCGCTCTCGCGGACTTCGCCGGCCGCAAGGCGGTCCTGCTGGTGTTCTACCCCCTGGCGTTCTCCGGCACCTGCCAGGGGGAACTGGCCGAGATCCGCGACAACCTCCCGCAGTACGCGAACGACTACGTGCAGGTGCTGACGGTGAGCGTGGACTCGGTCTACAGCCACAAGATCTGGGCGAACACCGAGGGCTACAACTTCCCGATGCTGTCCGACTTCTGGCCGCACGGGGCGGTGGCGCAGGCATACGGAGTCTTCAACGAGCAGGCCGGCGTGGCCAACCGCGGAACCTTCGTGATCGACAAGGAGGGCGTGGTCCGCTACGCCGACGAGCACGCCGTGGGCGAGCGCCGGGACCAGCGAAGCTGGCGCGACACCCTGAAAGAAACGATCTTCTAGGCCCTCCGGGCGCGAGAAACCGGAAGGGTACGATGACCACTCCGGTTACCACGGGAACCGGGCGCGTAGCTCAGTGGGAGAGCACTCGCCTTACAAGCGAGGGGTCGTAGGTTCGAAACCTACCGCGCCCACCATGCTGGCTCCGGGGGCGACCCCCGGACTCCCCACGTTGCGGTGGTCGCGCCGGGGAATTTCGGCGCGGCAGCCGGGTGACGCGCCCGATGGCGTCTCTTGCCACAGCCCGTCGGGGCCGAAGCTGCACATCCGAATCCCGCCACGCGAGGGCTACCCACATGATGGCGATGCACGGGTAAGCCAGCTGGCTCAGCTGATCCGGCAGGAACGACTCCGACGCCCGGTCCCGGACGATGTTCGCCGCCATTCCGGTGCCCAGAACGAGGAAGGCGAGCCCCAGGAAGACGAATGTCGGCTGTGGTGGAGTGCGGAATGCCGGCACGTGTGATCACCCCGGCAGGGCATGGTCCTCGACGATGGGGTCGGCCCAAGCCGCGTGGCCGAATTCCCACGTCCAGAAAATGTCGTCGGACTCGCCTGTAGCTATGTCAACAGCGGCAGCCGTCAGGTCTCGACCGGGTTGGATGTAACCGACGCGCTCGCGGACTCGCTTGGCGTGACGGATGCGGTACTTGAGGCCATCGATTTTTACGGTGCCGCACTGGTCCCCGGGCTCGTCGACCATGGTGGCCTCGACCGTGACAGACCATCCCTCTTTGGCGGCCTTGTACAGCCATACCTCGAAGGCACGACCCTTGCCGTCATTTTCTGAAACCCGAGCGATGATCTCGACTGGGTCTGTGCGGTTGTCCATCGGTGTCCTTTGCCGCTGGGTGGAGAGTGCACCTTAACGACCACGCGGGAGTCCGATCTTGCGGTCTCGAAACCCATCTACGGCTGGCTCCGGCGCAGATCGCGGCCGCCGCCGGCGAGTTGTCGAGATCAAGGTCTGTCCCACGCCTCATGGCATCCGATCGAGCTATGGACAGGGTCAGGGGCCGGGCGGATGGTGGCAGTGCGGGGGTTCTCCACTGGCACTGAGGCCGGGGAACCATTTCGGTCTCCAAAGCACCGAGGAGTCCCGATGAACCGCCGCCGTCTGCTCATGATCGCACCAGCCGTAGTGCTCCTGGGGGCTGCTCTTCTGCCGCCGCCTGCCCTCGCATCGCCCGGAAGTGGCTTCACCGCGCCCGTCCTCGTAACGGCGGACCTCGATCACAAGGTGAAGATCAACAGCGACGGGGTCAAGGTGCAGACGAACAAGCGGACCGATGTTCGCGTTCAGCGGTTCATCTTCGAGGCCGGCGGCTACACCGGCTGGCATCACCATCCCGGTGTGGTGATCATCGCTGTCGAGACGGGCTCGTTGACGTTCTGGGATTCCAAGTGCCGTGCCAAGACGTACGGACCTGGTCTCCCCAATGGTTCGGTGCTGACCGAGAGCGGCGACGCGGCGGGGCAGGTCACCAGCATTAGCGGGGGAACGTCCTACGTGACATACCTTGCGCCGAGCGCCGACCCGCCCGTCTTCCGGATCGAGGACAACTCGCCGCGCTGCGCGACGGGTTGGCTGCTGAGTGGATCACCGACCACAGCACACTGATCTCAACGTCCATCCAGAACCCTCATATCGCCGAGCTTCTGCCGCAGGTTGATGCAACGATCAAATCTCATGGCTGAAGGGCAGAAGTCGTGGGCGAGTCCTGGTGGGGTGAGCTCGACGTCGCGCTGAACGAGTCCGATGTGGTGGGCATTCAGGAGCGATCAGGAAGCATCGTGCTGTTGCTGCACGTCTTCTCGGTGCCCGAGTATGGTCCGGTTGATCCGGACACCCGCAGAATGCTCGTCCTGTCCGAGCCGTCGAGGGTGCAGGTTCTGCTCCGTCGCGATCGGCTGGGGGCGGACGCCTATGGGCCGGTCGTGCCCTTGCCCGACCTGCAATCGGTCGACGAGTTCTTGGCCTCGTTGTCCTGGTCCGGGTCCATGTACGGCTGGCGGTTCCTGGATGCGCCAGAGTTGATCGATGACTGGCCGGATCTCCTGAGCCTGGACCTCGGACTGGCGTCGACGCCGGCGAGGCACAGCCTGTACTGGTTCAACGAGTGCGGCCGCGAGGAGGACGGCGACCAGGTCGCCTACTGCATCGAGGGCGTCGTGGAATTCGAGCGGCTTCGGGTCCTGCGCGCCGATGGGACTTCGGTTGCGCTGGAGGATTTTGTCGCCGATGGCAAGCGCTGGTGGTCGGGACTTCACACCGGCGATCCTCGAGTGGGGATTGAGGCGCAGAAGGCGCAGGCCAAATCCCCATCGTGGCGGCCGGTGCCGCACGATGCCACGCCGCCGGAATCGAATACCCGCTGACAGAAGCACCGGACCGCATCGCGATTGCGGTATTCAGGATTGTTTCACCAGGACCGCGCGGGTGTAGAGAAGGTCGAATCCTTGGCGCTGCACATTCTGCTGGGATTTGGACCCCGGCTGGGTCGTCACCACGGCGATGTCACAGCCCGCGGAGGCCGCGTCGGCGAGCCGGGCCGAAGTCAGCGCCGTCTGTACGCCTCGGCGGCGGTGCTCGAAGGCCGTAGCCGCACCGGTCAGCTGAGCGATGCCGTCGGCCATTCGGAGACTGGCTCCGCCGGCGATGACCCCATCGCGCCGTGCGGTGTAGCGCGTTACCCCGGCCGCAGTGGCGTCCCGTTCAGCATCCTCGAGGATCTGGCGCGGGAACTCCTCGTGCCACGGCACTCCTTGCGTATCCGGGTGGAGCGTGGCATCCACGACGACAGCGAGCCAGGCCTCGAACTCGTCGTCGTTGCTCGGCCGGACTTCGATACCGGGCGGAGTGACTCGCTCGACGCGGTCGAGGGCACGACCCAGCACGTTCTCGAACGAGACGAGCCGGTATCCGCGTTCGGTGAGAAAGGTGCCGATCTCCGGGTCGCCGAGGTGCGCAAGCTCGATCTGGACTTCGCTGCCGCAGGCGGCGAAGGCCTCCTCGATCTCGTCCATCTCGGCCGCGCTCGGCACTCCGCTGAAGCCCAGCCCGGCGACCTTGTTGAACGGCGAGTCACTCTCGGCGAAGCTCGCCACACCGCCGGCCACAGAAGTGACGAACCCAGTCGTGGCCCCGGTTCGACCCTGGGAGGCGCGGCTGCATTCGGTGATGAGCTGCGCCTCCGCCTGCTCGATGCGCCTGGCCAGGTTGACGTCACAGAAGAGGGGCGATCGGCTGGCATCCACGGAGTCACCCTAGGCCCGATGTTCGGAAGATGGGCGCGGATATTCGGAGCCTCCGCGCCCACCGCCCGGTTGTGCTCGTTACCAGGTCCATTTCTGGAGAGCGTTGCCGTTGCAGGTGGCGATCAGGATCGCCGCCTTGCTGGCTGTCGAAGCCGACGCCAGGCACAGCGCCGTGTTACCCAGTGGCCGGACCGTGCCGTCAGTACGGAACTGCCAGGTCTGGGCCGCTGAGTTGTTGCATCGGTAGGTCCAGATCTTCTGACCCGTCACGTACGTCGACGACGGTACGTCGATGCAGTTGCCCAGCACCCGCAGTGTGTTGTCGTTCGGCAGGCGGGTCAGCGCCTGCGCCTTGGTGTTGTTGCATGCGTACGCCTGCAGATAGGTCTTGATCGCCAGCGCCGAGGACGGTACGTCGATGCACCGCGTGCCGTTCTTGACGCCGCTCATCAGCGGGTTCGGGCTCTTGGCGACCTGGACCATCTTGGCGATCGACGGCACGCCCTCGGAGTTGATGACGAAGAGCATGTAGTAGCCGGGAGGCGTCACGCCGCCGGTCGGTGGGCCGGTGACCGTCAGTGTCGTGCCGGAGGCGGTGAACTTCAGTGGGACGTAGCGCTGCCCCTGGTCCACGCCGTGCGTCACGTCGCTGAGGCCGACCAGTGCCACCTTGCTGATGTCCGTCGCGTCGCCGACCGTGACCGAGAAGTTCGTGTTGATGGCCACGCTGGCCGGTGCCGCCGAGATGGTCGGGCGGGTCGCCGGCTCGCCGGTGCCGTCCTTCTTGAACAGGTACGGCGGGCTGAAGTACTCGATGTTCTTCTCCAGGTATCCCGCGGTCATGCAGATCCCGCAGATGCCGCCGCCTCCGGTCATGACCCGCCCGTCCGGCAGCAGCGCCGCCGTCGAGTGGTACTGCCGGATACGGCTCGCGCTCGCCAGCTCCGTCCACTGGCCCGTCGCCGGATCCCACCGCTCAGCCGCTGTCGCGGCGTTGTTCAGGTCGACCAAGCTGGAGGTTGCGGCACTGGTCATGCCCCCGGTTGCCAGCACCGAGCCGTCAGCGAGCACAGTGGCGTTGTGCTGACGGCGTCTCGTTGTCATGGAGCCGGTCGCTGCGACGGTCGGGATCAGGCCGGTCGTGCTGTTCAGGACGACCGCGGTCCGGCTGGGGACCTTCGCGACGCCGCCCTCGGTGATGTTTCCGCCGCCGACGACAATCGTCTTCCCCACGTCGTACGTGGCGAAGCTGCCGTAGTCCCGGGTGATGGCGTCCCGCGTCGCGGTCCCCGTGATCACGCCGTTTCCCGGGGTGTTGATGGTGTATCCGGTCGTGTACGGGCCGATCAGTCCGAGCTGGGTGTCGGGACGCGAGCCCATGAACGGATACAGGCGAGCGCCGTATTTGGTGAAGCCGGTCAGCGCGCGAATGGCGCCGTTCGCCTGGTACACCTCGGCCGTTGTCGGGCCACCGCCGATGATGACCTCCTCGCCGTTGGCCATCTGCGTCACCGCCGGATACCAGCGCGCGGCGGCCATGTCCTTGCCGCGGGTCCACGTCTCGGTCTGCCAGTTGAACACGTAGGTACGGACCGTTCCGGCGAGCTGCGCGTTGGCGTTTCCGCCGGCGATGAGAATGTTGCCGTTCGCCAGGTGCGCGAAGCCGGCACAGAAGATGTTGGAGCCCTGCAGGTCGACCCGTTTGGTCGTGTTGTCGGCCGGATTCCACACCATGGCGCGGGTGAAGGTGTGATTCGGATAGGACTCGGCCGCGTTGTCGCCGACGGAGTCCCAGATCAGCAGTTTGCCGTTCGGCAGCACCGCCTGGAACACCGGGACGACCGACGTGGCGGTGACCGGGCTCCACGCTCCCGACTGCCCGGGATCGGCGGCCAGTGCCCGGTTGGTGGCGCGCGCCGTCCCGGGCCGTACCCCGGTTTGGCGTTCGATCTGTCTAGCCTTTTCTCCGGTCTTCTGCTCGATTTCCCGCATCGGCGTGCCCACGAGGTCCTCGGCCATGTGCTCGGCGTCGTCCGCCAGGTGAGCGTGCTCCTGGGCGTGCTCGTGGGAGTGGGTGTGCGGCTCGGCCGCCGGCTGGCCGGGTGCGCCGGCGGCTGTTGCCGAGCCGCCGAAAAGTAATGCCGCCGACAACAGAGAAGACCAGATCAACCTACGACGGGTACGCATGGCAGGGTCCTTTCGCCGGAGATCAATGATCAGCAGCTGTGGACGGCGCGCCGGAACCCACGTCGAGTTGTATCCCCGTTGGTGCGAGATCCGCGAATGTCGTCTCGCTGACCGTCTTATGTGTTCAGTGGCGTCACCTTAACCTTGATTAAAGTGATCATCAATGCCTGCCGGACGTGCATTGGGTCCGATTGGCGACTCCATCCGGGCACGTGATACAACCGAACGGACAACCTCGGATGGCGAGTGGACAATTGGCTCCGCACGGTCCCGCGGCAAGCCGTTACACAGGCTGAAAAAGGCGGAAATTCCGAACTAGACCCAGCGGGTGCCCAGCCACATCCGGTCGTACCAGTTCTCGTAGGTCATCAACTGGCCGACAAAGATCGGGAAGAAGTAGGCGAAGCACAGGGCGACCGCGACCATGTACCCGGCGGCTACGACCGTGCCGATCAACCGGCGGTCCGGATGGGCGGCTTCGTCCCGCGCCGGCGTCATGATCGCGCCCAGGACGTACACCACGGCCAGGATCAGGAACGGCAGGGCGGGCAGCGCGTAGAACGAGAACATCGTCCGGCCGTCCTTGACGGCGTACCAGAACCAGGGGAGCAGGCCGGCCACCACGCCCGTACCGATGGCCAGGGCCCGCCAGTCCCGCCGCGCGATGCCGAACCAGACCAGCGCGCCCAGCGCGGGTAGGAACGACCACCACAGAATGGGCGTGCCCAGCAGCAGGATCTCGCTGGCGCAGCTCGGGGCGCCGCAGTCGCCGGTGCCGTTCCAATAGAACGGCACCGGGCGGCCCAGCAACAGCCATTGCCAGGGCCAGGACTGCGACGAATGCTGGTCGGTCAGGCCGCTGTGGAAGGTGTACGCCACCGAGTGGTAATGCAGCAGATTGAGCAACGGTCCCAGGATCGGCGGCTCGTTCAGGCCGATCGCCTCGCGGTAGTGCCGGAAATAGCCGGAGTCGGTGACGAACCAGCCGGTCCACGAGGCCAGATAGAAGATGCCGGTCAGCAGGAAGCTCAGCACGCCCCAGCCCAGATCACCCACGATGCCGGCAATGAGCGGGCCACGGATACCGGCGGAACGGCGCGCGCCCACCCGCCAGGCAACGATCAGCGCGGCGAGGAACGGCAGAAAGAACAGTGCGCTCCATTTCACCCCGCACGCCAGCCCCAACAACACACCGGCGACGAGCAGCCACCACGGCACGATCCACGGCACTTTCGGCGTACCGCTGGGGTCGTAGCCGTTTTCGAGCGCGCGCAGCAGGCGGCGGCGGTAGTGGTCGCGGTCCAGCAGCACCGCCGCGAAGGTCGCCAGGATGAACAACCCCAGGAAGATGTCGAGCAGAGCGGTGCGGGAAAGCACCAGCTGGAAGCCGTCGAGCGTCATCAGCAGTCCGGCCGTTCCGGCCAGCAGGACCGAGCGGAACATCCGGTACGCGACCCGGATCAGAATCAGGATCATCAGCGTGCCGGCGATCGCGGCCGAAAAACGCCAGCCGAGCGGATTGTTGCCGAACGCCTTCTCGCCCAGCGCGATCAACCATTTGCCCAGCGGCGGATGCACCACGTACGCGGGGCCGTTGTTCGTCTCGTCCCACTCCACGCCGCGCTGCAGCATGTCCCACGCGTCGGTCGGGTAGTACTTCTCGTCGAAGACCAGCCGGCGCGGACTGCTGATCCCGTTCAGGCGCAGGATCGCCGCCATCACCACGATGACCGCGGTGACCGCCCACGAGTACGGATCGAGCCAGTTCTCCAGCGTGGCCAGCCGCCGCCGCACGATGTCGGGCACGCTGCCCGATCCCGAGGCATCGGCCGGCGGGTGCGAGGTGAGCGCAGTCCGAGCTGCCGCCGCGATCGTCACCGGGCGATCGTAGGGTCCGCCGTCGAGGTCAGAGGACCTTGTTCGCCGGAATTCCGCACCACCGTGCGGGGCAGACGGATCGGCCGGGCGTTGGCTATGGTGGCGCGGCTGATCATCCACGGGGAGTGTTTGCCATGACGTTTCGCCTGCGCGCGCTCGGCGCCATCCTGCTGACCGCCGGTGTGCTCGCGGTCCCGTCGGTCGCGCACGCCGCCGACGCCGACACCGCGAAGCTTGCCGCGCTGACCGAGCTCGACAGTGACGGCAAGGTCACCGCCTACCCGGTCAAGTCGGGCGAGACCGTCCCCGTCGTGCTGGGGGTCGCCAACCTCGGCACCGAGCCCCTGCCGGGCGTCGTGGTCAACGTCCGCGTGGTCAACGACGTCGACCTGCCGAAGGAGTTCGGCAACTGCCAGTACTACGTCGACTCCAACCTCGACGGCGCCTGGTGCGAGATCGACCGGGAGCTGGCCGCCGGCAAGACGTACGCGCTCGCGTCGTTCCCCGTGGCCGCCGCGGCGCAGGCGCGGGCCGACCGCTGGTCCTCGGTGATCTTCCAGTGGTATTCGAAGGCCTGGGCCGACCGCCAGGGCGGCATCGAAGCGCTGGCCAAGGCGGACAGCGGCCGCGGCACGACGCCCGCTCCCGGCCCCGGCGCCGACATCGATCTCACGGTGCGCGAGCTGCCCGTCCCGGCCGAGCCGCGGGCGATCGGTTTCGCGCGGGTCAAGCTGGTCCTCCCGCCGACGACCGAGCCGACCGCGACCCCGACTGCCACCGCGACCGCGACTCCGACCGCGACGCCCACCACGACCGAGCCGACGGCGGCGCCCGCCACCACGGAACCGGCTGACGGCAGCGGCGGCGGACTGCCGGTCACCGGCAGCCAGACCGCGACGGTCGCCGGGATCGGCGCCGCGCTACTGCTCGGCGGCGCGGGGGCATTGGTGGTCGCCCGGCGCCGGCGCCGGAGCTTCACCGCCTGACCCGAGCGATGTCCGTCGAGGGGGCGGAAGGCCGCTGACCGGGAGCCCCTCAGGCGACGCAGAACTCGTTGCCCTCGGGATCCTGCATGACCACGTGGTCCAGGTGACCGTAGGACTCCTCGCGGACGGCGGTCGCCCCGGCGGCGACGAGCTCGGCCACCTTCGCGCGGATGCGCTGTTCGCGTACCGCTGGGTCCATCGGCTCCCCGGCGGCGACCCGGATGTCCAGGTGCAGCCGGTTCTTGGCGGTTTTGCCCTCCGGCACCCGCAGGAAGCTGATCGCCGGCAGCCGGCCCTCGGGGTCGATCAGCGCCGCGCCGTCGGCGAAGTCGTAGCCCGGCTCGTCGATGTAGCCGAGCGCCAGCGCCCAGAACCGGGCGAGCCGCTGCGGGTCCGCCGCGTCACCGCTCAGCGTCCAGTGTGAAGTCATGGCCCGGTGGTGACGCTCTCTTCCGTAGTGGCCGACCAACTCGCCAGCAGGCGCAGTGCGTCCTGGGCCGGTGAGCCCGGCTCGGCGCTGTAGGCCGTCAGGGTCAGGCCCGGGTCGGCCGGCATCGGCATCGCCTCGAAGCCGAGCTTGATCTCGCCGACGACCGGGTGCCGCAGGTGCTTCGTCCCGGTCAGATGCAGGCGTACGTCGTGCGCGGCCCACCTGGTCCGGAAGGTCTCGCTGCGGGTGGAGAGCTCACCGACCAGGTCCGTCAGCCCCCGGTCGTACGGGTCCCGCCCGGCCTCAGTGTGCAGCAGCGCGACCGTCGTGTTCGCCGCGTCCTCCCAGTCGGGGTAGAAGTCCGTCGCCCGCGGGTCCAGGAACGCGAAGCGGGCCAGGTTCGACGGCCGGGCCGGTTGGTCGAAGACCGGCGCGTACAGCGCGTAGCCGAGCTTGTTGGCGGCGAGCACGTCCAGCCGGCCGTTGCGGATGAACGCCGGTGCGTCGGTCATCGCGTCGAGCAGCTGCTGCACGCCCGGGCGGATCCGCAGCGTGACCGGGCGCCGCCGGGCCCGCGCCGGGGTGTTGCTGGCCCGGGCCAGGTCCGTCAGGTGTGCCCGCTCGGCCTCGTCGAGCTGCAGCGCGCGGCAGATCGCGTCCAGCACGCTGTCGGAGACGCCCCCGAGGTTGCCGCGCTCCAGCCGCGTGTAGTAGTCCGGGCTCACGCCGGCGAGCAGGGCCACTTCCTCGCGCCGCAGCCCGGGGACCCGCCGGTGGCCGCCGTAGTTCGGCAGGCCGGCCCGCTCGGGCGTGATCCGGGCGCGCCGTGAGGCGAGGAACTCGCGGATGTCGTTGCGGTTGTCCACGCACTCCACGGTACGGGCGGTCCGGCCGGCGATGGAGGTTCTGTCATTACCTGCCTCCCCCGGGACAGCGGCGGGCCCGCGATCTAGCGTGGCGGGCACAGGCCGGCGCTTCCCGCCCGGCCCCCTGATCGAGGAGCGCGCATGGCGGCCGCCGTCACCCCCGGCGCCGGGCGGGCCCGCCTGGCGACCATCTACCGCGAGGGCACCCTCGGCCGGCGGCCGGTCGTGCCCGCCG
>NZ_JBEZGQ010000162.1:0-12024 GCF_040650095.1 Actinoplanes sp. NPDC048791
TCAGCATGCAGTTCCGCGGCCTGAAAGCGCTCGACGACATCTCGCTGACCGTCACCGGGGGCGAGATCCGCGGCATCGTCGGCCCCAACGGCTCCGGCAAGACCACCCTGTTCAACGTGATCAGCGGTCTCTACCGGCCCAGCCGCGGCCGGGTCGAGTTCCGCGGCCGGGACGTGACCAACCGCGCCCCGTACCGGCTGGCCCGGGCCGGGATGTCCCGCACGTTTCAGAACCTGCGCCTGTTCGGCGGCCTGAGCGTCGAGGAGAACCTGCTCGTCGCGCTCGACCGCAGCGGCACCGGGCAGAGCTGGCGCTATCTGCTGCGACCGGTCAGCGTGCTCCGTCGCGACCGCGACCTGCACCGGCAGGCCCACGCCGTGCTCGAACGCTACGGCCTCACCGAATTCGCCGGTCTGCCGCCCCGGTCCCTGCCCTACGGGATCCAGCGACGCGTCGAGATCGCCCGCGCGGTCGCCGCCGGCCCGGTGCTGCTGCTGCTCGACGAACCGGCGGCCGGCCTCAACGGCGAGGAGACCCGGCAGCTCAGCCAGATCGTCCGTTCCATCCGGGACAGCGGCATCACCGTGATCATCATCGAGCACAACATGGGCCTCGTGATGTCGCTGTGCGAGCGGGTCACGGTGCTGTCGGGCGGCCGGATCATCGCCGACGGCGCCCCCGCCGAGGTCGCCCGGACCCCCGCGGTGATCGAGGCCTATCTCGGCGACTCGATGAACGAAGGCGACCTGCCGCCGATCCCGGAGGTGACCCGATGACCGTCACAATCACCGAGGGACAGGACCTCACCGTGGAAGGCCTGACCGTGCACTACGGCGGCGTCTGCGCCGTGCGGAACCTGAGCCTGGCCGTGCCGGCCGGCGACGCCGTCGGCGTCATCGGTGCCAACGGCGCCGGGAAGACCTCCGCACTCAAGGCCATCCTGGGCCTCATTCCCCGTACGGTGGGCAGCCTGCGCTTCGGCGGCACCGACCTGAGCCGGGTGAACGCCCGGCAGATGGTGCGGCACGGCATCGGCTACGTGCCCGAAGGGCGGCACGTCTTCGCCGGCCTGCCGGTGGAGAAGAACCTGCTGCTCGGCGCGTACGCCCGCAAGTGGAACGCCGACACCCGGGCCACCCTCGCCGAGGTGTACGAGCTGTTCCCCGTCCTCGGTGAGATGAGCGGACGGCTGGCCGGAGCGCTGTCCGGGGGACAGCAGCAGATGCTCGCCATCGGCCGGGCCCTGATGTCGCGTCCACGGCTGCTGCTGCTGGACGAGCCGTCCATGGGCCTGTCACCGAAACTCGTCGAGGACATCCTGGCGGTCCTGCAACGGCTGCGCGCCGAAGGCCTGAGCCTGCTGCTGGTCGAGCAGAACGCCAAGCTCACCTTCGAGGCGACCAGCCGCTGCCTGGTCGTCGAGAACGGGGAGGTCGCGATGACCGGCACGTCCGAACAACTACGGCACGACCCCCAGGTCCGGCGCATCTACCTCGGCCTGTGACCGCCCGGCTCGGCACGCCTCTGGCGGTGGGCCGGCTGACGCTGCGCAACCGGGTGATCAGCCCGCCGATGGAGCGCAACTACGGCACCGCCGACGGCCGGATGACCGACCGCTACGTCGCCTATCTGCGGGCCCGGGCCGCGGGCGGGGCCGCGCTGGTCTTCACCGAAGCGACCTACGTACGCGCGGACGGCCGCGGCCGGATCCGGCAGCTCGGCGCACACGCCGATCACGTCCTGGCCGGTCTGGCCGAGGCGGCCGACGTGGTGCACGCCGAAGGCGCCCGGCTCGGGGTGGAACTGAACCACGCCGGCCGGGTCGCCGACCCGGCCGTGTCCGGCTTCCAGCCGGTCGCGCCGGCCGTGGTGCCCTTCCGCGGCCGTTCGCCCCGGGAACTGAGCACCGATGAGGCCGGGGAGCTCGCGGGCGCGTACGGCGAGGCCGCCCGCCGCTGCGCCGCGGCCGGGGTCGACGTCATCGAACTGCACGCCGCACACGGCTACCTGATCCACCAGTTCCTGTCGCCGCGCACCAACCACCGCACCGACCGGTACGCCGATCCGATCCGTTTCCTGGCCGAGGTGCTGACCGCGATCCACCGGGCCGCGCCGGACACCACGCTCTTCCTCCGGCTGTCCGCGTTCGAGGGGGTGCCGGGTGGACTGGACGCGGACGCGACGCTCGCGCTGACCGCCCGGATGCCGCTGGACCTGGTCGACGCCCTCGACATCAGCGCCGGGTGCTACGAGGCGGGGGAGTGGATGGTGCAGCCGGGTGAGGCCGAGCGGGGCGTCCTCGCGCCGTTCGCGGCCCGCTACCGCACCTTCGGCAAGCCGGTCAGCGTCGCCGGAAGGATTCCCACCGGTGCGACCGCCGAGCGGATCCTCGAGTCGGGCGCGGCCGATCTCGTCGCCGTCGGCCGGGCCCAGCACGCCGATCCGGCCTGGACCACCATCACGCTGAGCGGCGGCACTCCGCGCCCGTGCATCGGCTGCAACCAGGGCTGCATCGACGAGCTGCACCGGCAGCGACCGATCTGGTGCGTGACCAACCCCCGCACCGGGCACGAACACGTCCCCGCGCCCCGCCGGAGCCAGCCGCGGCGGATCCTGATCGTCGGTGCGGGCCTCGCCGGGCTCGAAGCGGCCCGCAGCGCCGCGCGGGCCGGACACGCGGTGACGATGCTCGAGGCCGGAGCGGAGATCGGTGGCCAGTTCCGGTTGGCCGCGATGCTCACCGCGAAGCCGGAGTTCAGCCGGCTGCTCGACTGGTACACCGCCGAGCTGGTCCGGCTGGGAGTGGATGTCCGGCGTTCGGTGGTCGCCGACGCCGAGACGATGGCAGCCACCGAGCCGGACGTGATTGTGCTGGCGACCGGTGGAATCCCTTTCCGGCCGACGATCCCCGGCCATCACCTGCCCCGGGTGATGGCGGTGACGGACTGGCTTCGCTGTCCACCCGCCCCGGTGGATGACGCTGTGGTGACGATCTGGGGAGCTGACCGCATCGGAGTTGCGGTAGCCGACGCCGCGGCGACCGCGGGCCACCGCGTCCTGCTGCTCTGCGCCGGATCCGGCCTCGCACCCGAGGCCGGTCCCCGCGAGAACGGACCGGTGCTGCGGCGGCTCCACGACAACCCGGCGGTCGAACTGCGGCTGCACACCACGCTCGAGGGCATCGAGAACGACCGGCTGCTGCTCGGCCGCGACGGCCGACGCTCCTGGTCGGATGTCCGCGGACCGGTAGTCGTCTCGCAGGGTTCGATGCCGGGCCCACCCGTGCCGACGCCGTACGGAATCCGCACTGTCGGGATCGACGCTGCGGTGGACGCGGCCGAAGCCATCCGGCGAGGCGCGGCCCTCGCCTTCGCCTTCGAGGGAGAGCCGGCATGACCGGTGGCGAGGCGCTGACCAGGAAGCACAACGCCGAACGCACCCGCGCCGACATCATCGAGATCGCCACCCGCGAGTTCGCCGACCGGGGGTACGCCGGCGCACGCGTCGACGAGATCGCAGCCCGCACCCGCACCACCAAGCGGATGATCTATTACTACTTCGGCGGCAAGGAGGATCTGTTCCTGGCCGTGCTGGAGCAGGCGTACCGCCGGATCCGCGCGCTGGAACAGCAGGTGGACGTCGAGCAGCTGGAACCCGCCGCGGCCCTACGCCAGCTCGCCGAACTCACCTTCGACCATCACGAGGCGGACCCGGACTTCGTACGCCTGGTATCGATCGAGAACATCCACCACGCCGACCATCTGCGCCGCTCGCAGTCCCGCGAAGTCCTGTCGGCTCCGGCCCTGGACATCCTGGCCCGCATCATGGAACGGGGCAGGGCCGCCGGCCAGTTCCGCGAAGACCTCGACGCCCTCGATGTCCACATGATCATCAGCGCCTTCTGCGTCTTCCGGGGCGCCAACCGCCACACCTTCGAAGCCATCTTCGGTCGTGACCTGCTCGCCCCGTCCCGGCGCGACCACCTGCGCACGATGATCGGTGACCTGGTGGTCGCGCATGTGACAACTCTCCCTGACCTGGCCGGCGACGGGGCTGTCCAGCGGGGGACAGGGGTCTAGAGTGGACGCGTGCTGGGAGTAGTCGCGGCCGCGCTTGGCGGTCCTGAGGTTTTGCAGGTCACGGAGCTGCCGGAGCCTGAAGCGGGGCCGGGGCAGGTTGTGGTCCGGATCCGTGCGGTCTGTGTGCACCCGGCTGACGTCGCCGCCACCACCGGAGAGATTCCTCGCGGGCCGGATGTGCCGCCGTTCTCGCCCGGATGGGACATCGCCGGCGAGGTGGCCTCGGTCGGCCCCGACACGGCTGATTTCGGAGTGGGCGATCGTGTCGTCGGGATGATTCCGTGGTATTTGACCCGGGGTGCCCCGGGCGGCTATGCCGAGCTGGTGGCGGCTGATGCGGACTGGTTGGTGCGACTGCCGGACGGTCTCGACTTCGTGTCCGCGGCCACGGTGCCGCTCAACGCCCAGACCGCGCACCAGGGGCTGTCACTGGTGTCGCTGGCCATGCTTCCGGCCGGCAGCAGCATTCTGGTCACCGGTGCCAGCGGCGGTGTCGGCGGCTTCGCCACCCAGCTTGCCGTTCGTAGCGGCTTTCGTGTCCTGGCGCAGGCCGCCCATGAGGATGAGCAATGGGTCCAGGGTCTTGGCGCTCACGAGGTGGTTTCCCGTTCCGTCGAGCTGGCCAAGGTAGGGCCGGTGGCTGCGGTGTTCGACGCGATCCCCCTCGGTGAGGCGGCAGCCGGTGCCGTCGAGGACAGGGGAATCGTGGTCGCGACCCGGCCCACGCCGGCCATCGTCCCGGCCCGTGGGGTGCGCCAGGAGCTGCAACTCATCCGGCACGACCGCGAGCTGCTGGCCGACCTGGTGGGGCAGGTGGCGGCGGGACGGCTGCGCACGCGCGTGGCGGACACGATGCCGTTGACCGAAGCGGCCGACGCGCACCGGCGGGTGCTGGCCGGTGGCCTGCGCGGAAAGCTCGTGCTGACGGTGGGTTGACGGGGCGAGCGTGGCGGCGGGCGGCGAGCCTGCCGCCGGTTCGCGATCACCGGTTGGTGGAGGACTTCCGGTCCAGGTACGGATCGGCTTCGGCTCGGACCGTGAGACAGTTCGTGGGGATCGTGTCGACCATCGTGCCGGCGCCGTTCAGGCCTCGGTAACGGACCAGGGCTGCCCATTCGCAGGCACTCTCGACCACTCCCGCACGACGGGCGCCGCCGCGGTGCACCCATACCGGGTCGCCCGGCCGGCACGCCACCGCAGGTCCCGGGGCGGTCAGGTCCGGCGGGGATCCGGGGGTCGCGGCCGGCTCGTACGTCTCGGTGTGGTCGCCGCTCTCCGTGGCCACGACCCAGGTGATACCGGTCTTGTCGGTGGTGTTCGCGTGCCGCTTGGCGCTGAACATCGCCTGGTCCGCGCGGCGCAGCAGGTCGGCCAGGTCGGCGGAGCGTCCAGCCGGTACGACGCCGATCGATGCGGTGACGGACAGGGTGTGGCCCTGCACGTCCATCGGGGGTGCGATCGCGGCGCTCAGCGAGCTGGCCACCTCGTGCCACCAAGCCTGCGGGACGTCGGCGCGCGGGGCGCGGGGCAGCGCGGCGAACTCGTCGCCGCCGAACCGGGCCACCAGGTGATCGGCGAGGCAGGTGGCCATGCGCCGGGCGACCACGCAGAGGACCTCGTCGCCGGCGTCGTGGCCGTACGTATCGTTGATCGGCTTGAAACCGTTGAGGTCGAGAATCAGGACGGCCGATGACTGATCGTCGCCGCGCAGCAGCTCCGGGGCGAGCGCGTGGAAGAGGCGGCGGTTGGCGAGTCCGGTGAGCTCGTCGTGGTCGGCCATCCACCGGAGTGAGGCGCGCTCCTGCTCCAGCTGCTGGACGTGCGCTGCGAGCTGATCGATGCGGGCTCGGAGGTGGGCAGTTGCCGGCTCGGTCCGCGGCTGAGCATCATCCGGCAGGGCACCGCCCGGATCGGCGGCGGCAGGTTCGAGGATCCGCATCGGCCGTCCTCTCAAGACTGCGGCGGACCAGCGGGAGCTGTCGAGTCGACGGCGAGGCATCACCGAGCGCCACAGTGGAATCATGGCAGTCGGCTGAGGCGCGTGCAAGATTTCACGCGGACAACTATCACGGTGACAAGATGCATCCGTGGCGGGTTTCGGCTACTTTAGGTACGTGCACTTTCGTGGTGAAAGAGTCGTCCTTGGACCTGAAATGCAGTTTTCGCACGTCAGGCCGGTAATGGCAGGGGCGCCGGGCCGCTGGACCGGTGGCCAGCCGATGACCCACGGTAAGCAACTCCAGAAGGAGGGGCACTGATGAGTGGCGAAACCGGCTGGATCATTTCCAGCAGGTCGACGGGCAACGGAGGCAGTTGCGTCGAGGCCCGCCGCCAGGACGGCCTCATCGAGGTCCGTAACAGCAAGGCCCGGGAGGCCGGCACCGTGGTGTTCACGATCGAGGAATGGGACTCGTTCCTGTTCGGGGCCAAGCGCGGCGAGTTCGACCAGCTCTTGACCGACTGATCCCGGCGGACCTCCGCACCGGGTTCAGTTCGTCAGCGGAACTCTCCGACCGGTACGGAGTCTTGGCTGATGAGATCGAAGATCCGCCGGTATTCGTCGACCTCGACCTGTTCCTCCAGGTAGAGCGCGCCGACGTGGGATTCGAGGTAGACCACGTCCGGATCGGCCGGGTCGTCGAACTCCAGGATCCGGAAGGCGCCGGCCATCGCCGCGTGCGCCCCGACCGAGAACGGCAGCACCCTGATGTCGACCGTGTCCTCTTGGGACAGCCGCCGGAGATGCTCGATCTGTCCCTTCATCACCTGTTCGCTGCCGACCACCCGGGTCAATGTTCCCTCACCGAGCACCGTCACGAGGCGGATCGGTGGGTTGCGAGCGAAGAGCGTCTTCTGCCGCTGCATGCGGAGATTGATGTGGCGCTCGGCGATCTCCGAGTCGACCGGCTGCTCGGCGCCGAAGACGGCTCGCGCGTACTCCGGGGTCTGCAGCTCGCCGGGAACGACCTCGCCGTCGTACCCGAACATGCGGGCCGCGGACGCCTCCAGCCCGACGTACAGCTTGAACCATTCGGGGATCACCGGGCTGGCGTCCCACCACTCCTGCTGTGAGGTGCCCAGCGCGAGATCGGCAAGCGCGTCGGTGATGCTCTGGTCCGCACCGTAGAGCCAGCAGAGCGCGCGCACGTTGGCCCCGGTGACCGGCACCTTGCCCGTCTCGATGCGGTGCAGCGTCGGCTCCGAGATGCCCAGCCGCGCTTCCACCACATCACGCCGGCTCATCCCGGACGCGGTGCGTAGCCGCGTCAACCGCCGCCCCAATGCCCGTCGCACGACGCGTTGGCCTGTGACCGGCACCCTTACCTCCGCCTTGCCAACCCCTGTGGACGGTGACGTCGACCACCGTACCCGCAACGCGGCGTCGTCAACAGGCGACCCGTCGTTGCTCCCCCGAACGGGCCAGGGCGATGAGCCCGGGCCGCGGTTCCGGAGCATCGGATCAAAAGCGGCGAGCGGCTCATTCGGGTGAGGCGTACGCCTCTGCTTGAAGGGCGAACAGTGCGGCGTACAGACCGCCGCTGTTGACCAGGTCGTTGTGTGTTCCCTGCTCGGCTACCGATCCGCCGTCGAGGACCAGGACCTGGTCGGCCATCCGGACGGTGGAGAGCCGGTGGGAGACGAAGATGGTGATGGCGCCTCGCTGTACTGAGCCTGGTGCGGATGCGGCGAAGCGGTCGAAGAGGTCCTGTTCTGCGATGGCGTCGAGGGCGGCTGCCGGTTCGTCGAGCAGGAGGACGAGCGGGGCTTGCCGGATCGCTGCGCGGGCCAACGACAGGGACTGCCATTGCCCTCCGGATAGCTGTGCTCCTGGGCCGTACGACTGCCCGAGCAGACTGTCCAGCCCGCCGGGTAACTGCCGTAGCATCCGCTCGGCACCGCCCCGGCCCAGGGCAGCGGTCAACGCCTCGTCATCGTCGATCTTCGAGACGTGGCCGATGCCGACATTCTCGCGCAGTGTGAGCTCCAGCATCATGTGGTCCTGGAACAGTGGAGCTACTTTGGCGTACCAGTCGGAGGGCGCCATCGTGGCCAGGTCGACGCCGTCGATCAGGATCCGCCCGCTGGTCGGGCGGTAGAGCCCGCACAGCAGTTTCACCAGCGTGCTCTTGCCGGCGCCGTTGTCACCGACCACGGCGAGTGATGTTCCCGCCGGGACGGTGACGCACACATCGTCGAGCACAGGTCTTGTCGTGCCGGCGTAGCTGAACGAGACGTGGTCGAACTCGATACCGCGGCGTAGCTCGGCGGGAACGGGCGCCGTGGGGACGACGGGTGGGTGATGGCTCGCCGTCGCACGCGTCCCCAGCTGGGTGATCCGTTCGAAGGTACGGGCGGCGCCGTGCAACGTGGACAGCAGTCCCAGGGCGCTCGACACCTGCACGCTCATCGGTACCGCCAGCGCGACGACCAGCACCACGTCACCGACCGTCACACGTCCTCGGGCCGCGTGGGTGACGACCAGGATCAGCGCCGCCGCGTTGGCCAGGACGAACAGACTCTGCCCGGCCGACCGCAGGGCGGCCGCGCGCCATACGCCCGACCAACGCAGGACCGTTGCCTGCTCCCAGGCCTGGCGTTGCAGATCCAGCACCGGCTCCTCGGCTCCGAACAGCCGGATCTCCTTGATCGCATCGCCGCGCGTAGCCAGCTCCACCAGATGGGCGCTGCGGCGGGTCGAGGCCGCGCTGCGCTCCTTCGCCGCCTCGATGAGTCGCTGCGCCCGGCTGCTGATCAATGCCGCCGGCGCGGCGGCCAGGGGCAGCAACATCAGCCACGGCTGGACGGCCGCCAGCAGGACCGCGGCGACCGCGATCTGCGCGGTCATGGCACTGATCTGCAGGACCGCTTCGAGGGCGATTCTGGTACGGACCAGGTCCTCGCGTACGAGTGCGGTCGTGTCGGCGGTCGTGGGGTCGTCGAGGTGTTCGATGCCCGCCACGCCGTTGGTCACCAGCAGCAGCTCTTCGTACAGCGCTACCTCGCACTGCTCGCCCAGCTCGAAGTAGCGCAGATGCGCGAAGTGGCTGAAGGACAACTCGATGACCAGCAGTACCGACATCGCGGCCGCCGCCGTGAGCGCCCGGCCGAGCAGGCCGTTCAGCGCGGCGTTGACGAAGCCCCGGAGCGCGACGGCGAGCAACGGCGTGGCCAGCTGGCCGGCCAGGACCAGTCCGGCGGCCTCGGTGAGGCGTCGGCGGTCGATGGACCACGCCATCCGCAGCAGATGCCACGCCGCGGAGACTGCTGCGCTCACTGCACCGTCTCCGGGCCGAACCGTCCGGCCTGGAGGTGGAACAGCCGGGCATAGCGTCCGTCGGCCCGCAGCAAGTGCTCATGGGTGCCGCGTTCGGCGACCCGGCCGTGTTCGAGCACGACGATCTGGTCGGCGCGGCGCACCGTGGAGAACCGGTGAGAAATGACCAGACTGGTGAGACCTTCGGTCAGTTCGAGGAAGCGGTCGTGGAACTCGACCTCGGCGCGGACGTCCAGCATGGCGGTCGGTTCGTCGAGGACGAGCACCGAAGCCCCGTGCCGGACGGCGTAGAACGCCCGCGCCAGAGCGATGCGTTGCCACTGACCTCCGGACAGCTCACGGCCACCGGGATAGTGGCGGGCGAGGATCGTCTCCAAGCCGTGGGGCAGCCGGTCCAGCACCTCGAGGATGCCGGCGCGCCGTGCCGCCTCGCGGATGCCCTCCTCGTCGTCGCGCACATGCGGCGCGCCCAGCCGGATGTTGGTCGCGGCGCTCAGCTCGTACCGCACGTAGTCCTGGAAGATCACCGCCACTTGCGACTGCCATGCGTGCTTGCCCGGTCCGGTCAATGCCCGGCCGTCCACCTCGATACGGCCCGCGCTGGGCTCGTGCACGCCGGTGAGAAGTTTCAGCAGAGTCGTCTTGCCCGCACCGTTGAGGCCCACGAGTGCGGTCGAGGACCCGGCGGGCAGGTTCAGGTCTATGCCGCTGAGCACCTCGCGGTTGCTGCCGGGGTAACGGAACCGGACGTCCGTGAAGCGGATGCCGGACTTCACTTCGCTGAGCGGGGTGGTGATGCGGGTTGCTGGTGTCCTCGGGTGGGTGACGGTCAGCTCGTTGAGCCGCCGGAGCGCGTCGAATCCCTCCAGCCCGTACTGGGTCTGCGGGTCACTTTCCGGGAAGAAGACCCCGAACCGTAGCGTGACGATCGTGGCCTGGGCGGCGACCGCCAGGTTGAGCAGCGACAGGTGCCCCGGCACACCCGCCAAGGCCAGGAGCGTCAGGGCCGTGCTGCCGCCGAGCAGAGCCGCGGCCGCCAGCCCGAGGAAGGGGCGTTGCAGAATCCGGCGCCGTTGCCGCCACAGCGGGCCGAGATAGGCCCCGGCCTCGGCGTGTTGCCGGGTGCGGAACCAGTCGTGCAGGCCGAGCAGCCTGATCTCCTTGGCCGCCGGGGTGGATGACGCAAACGCCCGCACGTATGTCATACGGCGCCGGCTGCCGGCGAGCCCTTTCCAGACGCGGGCGAAGCGGGCCAGGGATCCGCGCTGACCGAACCGTACGGTCAGCGCGGTCGTGGCGACGATCGTGGCTGCCCATGGCGACAGGGCGATCCCGACCAGCAGGACAGCGCCGGTCAGCTGCGTGTACCGCGCCACGAGCGCGAGGCCGCCGGCCACCGCGTCGCCCGGTGTGGGCATGGCCCGGTCCAGGGCGGCCCGGGAGTCCGCCAGCAGGTCGAGGACCTCGGTGCTGTCCAGGGCGGGCATGGCGGCGTCACGCAGGGCGGTGGTCATGAGTTCGTTGATGCAGCGGCCGTCGACCCGCCGGGCGATCAGGTCGCCGACGGCGCTCTGTAACGGCGCGAGACTCTGGTGGACCGCGAAGGTGATGCACGCGACGGCCAGCGGTACCGCCGGCGAGGCCCATCCCGTCTGCGAAGCCAGGACCGCGGGGACACGGGCCAGCAACATGCTCACCGCCACGAGGAAGCCCAGGGGCAGCAGCCCGAGCGCCAGGTTGATCAGCACTGAGACGGTGAGCAGGCCCGGCCCGGCCGCTGGGGCGAGCCGCAGCAGTTTCGGCCAGCGGGCGCTGAGCCGGCGCGGGGTCGCGACAGCATCGCCGGCGGGAGCGGGGGAGGTCACCGTCATCGGGTGGCGTGCACCATGAACGTGCGGATGTCCGCCGGGATCATCGGCGACGGGCGGACGTGCGAACGCATGCCGTGGCTCTGGAGCAACTCGCACACTGCGCGGAGCCGGCCGTTCAGGTCCTGTACTTCCAGCACCGCCTGGCGCACCAGCGGCCAGTGCCGGTCGTCGATGCCGCGCAGGACCTCCAGCTCGGCGCCTTCCACATCGATCTTCAGCAGGTCGATGTTCTGCTCGGGTTTCAGGTAGGACGACAACCGCTCGACCGCAACCCGTACGGGGTAACCGGTGTGCTGCCGTTCGACGTCCTCGACGGGTTCCTCGCGGCTGAGTACCTCCTTCTGGAGTTCCTTCTCATCCGGGTACCGGGTGGAGTTGCCGGGCAGGACCGGGTAGTAGGTGAACTCGACCGACTCCTCCCGGATCGCGCCGAGGGCGCGCTGCTCGACCTCGATCCCGGTGAGGCGGTGGAGAGAGATGTTGTCCCGCAGGGCCGCGGCGGCTTCAGGCATCGGTTCGAAGGCCTGGATACGCGCGTCCGGGAACAGGCCTTTGACGAACACGGCGAACAGGCCGATGTTCGCACCGACGTCGACCACCGTGGCCCGCTCCGGCAGGACGATGTCCGCGTACCCGCCCTGTTCGAAGATCTCCGCGTACTGCCAGTGGAGTTCCTTCTCGCTCGGGGCGACGAAGTGCACCTGGGGACGAACCTCGAAATTCCGTAGGCCGGTGGTGCCGGCCGGGTCGGCAGACGGCGGCTGCGCCCGGGCGGTGCGGTGGCATCGTATGCCCCGCT